>JAOUOM010000056.1 GCA_029880385.1 Cyclobacteriaceae bacterium
CCCAACGAATATGTGGACAGGGACAAATCAATTGATTTTGATTATTTCTTCGTACGCAAGGTGATGTTTGTCCGGTATTCACAGGGATTTATCGTTATGCCGGGTGGCTTTGGAACGCTCGACGAATTTTTTGAGGCCATTACCCTGATCCAGACACAAAAAATTGGCTTGTTCCCTATCGTGCTGGTAGGCAAAAATTATTGGGGAGGGCTTCTGTCCTGGATAAAGGATGTGGTACTCGCCCAGGAGCATTATATCAATGCCAAAGATCTGGAATTAATTAAGGTGGTTGATACAGCAGAGGAGGCCGTAAATGAAATAGAAGATTTCTATAGTAAATACCTGCTATCGCCAAACTTTTAGCATTCTCGGTTTCAAAGCTTTAGTTTTGCCGTCCTTAATATGGGTATGGACAATCAACAGGTAAATGACGGGACGATTCCTGGCGATCAGGAAGAAGTGATTGAAATCATGGGTGCCCGTGAGCATAACCTTAAAAATATTAGCCTGAAGATACCGCGCAATCAACTCGTGGTGATTACCGGGATTAGCGGGAGCGGCAAATCATCATTGGCCTTTGATACCTTATATGCAGAGGGCCAGCGGCGATACATGGAAAGCTTTTCGGCCTATGCCCGGTCTTTTATCGGGGATATGGAGCGTCCGGATGTAGATAAAATCAACGGATTAAGCCCGGTTATTTCTATCGAACAAAAAACTACGTCCAAAAACCCCCGCTCTACCGTTGGTACCGTCACCGAAATCTATGACTTCCTTCGCCTGCTCTATGCCCGGGCGGGGATAGCCTATAGCTACCTGAGCGGCAGACGCATGGAAAAACAATCGGAGGAGCAGATCGGAGAGCAAATTATCAAAGGCTTTGAAGGACAAAAACTGGTATTACTGGCTCCGGTGGTCAAAGGCCGTAAAGGTCACTATCGGGAATTGTTCCAGCAGATCAGAAAAATGGGCTATGTGAAAGTGCGTGTCGATGGTGAAATAATGGAAATGACTCCCAAGATGCAACTTGACCGGTATAAAACCCACGATATCGAAATCGTGGTAGACAGGGTACAGGTGCTTGCCGATCAAAAAAAGCGGTTGGAGGGTAGTATCGCCACCACGCTCAAGCAGGGGGATGGGGTGATGATGGTTGTAACTGAAAGTGGGGATTTGTCCTACTTTTCCAGAAACCTGATGGATCCGCAAACCGGGCTGGCATATGATGACCCGGCACCCAATAACTTTTCGTTCAATTCTCCTTATGGCGCATGCCCATCCTGCAATGGATTGGGTTATATAGAGATCATTTCCAGGGAAAACATACTCCCTGACCCTGCCCTGAGCATTAGCCGTGGTGGGATAGCCCCTTTGGGTGAGTACAGGGAAATCTGGATATTCAAAAAACTGGAAGCAATCCTTAAAAAACATAAACTCAGCCTCAGTACACCCATCAAAGACATCCCGGATGAAGTCATTGAGCTGATCCTCTATGGCGATCCTGAAAAAGTAGCCGTCGAATCGGTAAAATACCCCGGCACCGACTGGCAGACTGAATTTGAAGGGATTATCCGGTTTTTGGAAAAACAACGAGAGACAGGCACGGAGAAAACCAAAGACTGGATTCAT
This sequence comes from Cyclobacteriaceae bacterium, assembly GCA_029880385.1. Lineage (GTDB taxonomy): Bacteria > Bacteroidota > Bacteroidia > Cytophagales > Cyclobacteriaceae > JAOUOM01. Next base: position 1,630 of record JAOUOM010000056.1, read on the forward strand.
GATTATATGGACTCGAAAGAATGTCCGGAGTGTGGAGGCAAACGTTTGCGCCGTGAATCCCTTCACTTTAAAATTGATGAAAAAAATATTGGTGAGTTGGCCGAGTTCACCATTGAAAAGCTCAGCCAGTGGTTTGAGGGGATAGAGACGCGACTCAATGAAAAGCAAAACATCATCGCCCGTGAAATAGTAAAGGAAATACGAAAACGTCTGGGTTTTTTACTGGGTGTAGGGCTGGGCTATCTGAGCCTGAACCGGCCATTGCGAACCCTCTCGGGGGGCGAAGCACAGCGCATACGGCTGGCAACACAAATTGGTACGCAACTAGTCAATGTGCTTTATATACTTGACGAACCAAGTATCGGACTGCATCAGCGGGACAATATGAAACTGATTCAGGCACTCAAGGACTTGCGTGATTTGGGAAATACGGTGATAGTGGTCGAGCATGACAAGGACATGATGATGGATTCTGATTACATAGTGGATATTGGCCCCGGAGCGGGCATTCATGGGGGCAAAATCGTTGGGGCAGCCAAGCCCGGGGAGTTTGTCCGCCTGTCAACGGCAACGGCCGACTTCCTCAACGGGAAGCAAAAAATTGACATTCCGCCTGTTCGTCGCAGTGGAAATGGAACGGAACTGATCCTGACAGGTGCCAATGGACACAATCTCAAAAATGTTACCCTTACGTTGCCACTCGGCAAGATGGTATGTATTTCAGGGGTGTCTGGAAGCGGTAAGTCTACGCTCATCCATGAAACACTGTATCCATTATTGCGCAAGCATTTTTACAATTCACGGCAGGAGCCACTCAGCTTTGAACAGATAGCCGGGATAAAAGAAATTGACAAAGTGATTGAGGTAGACCAGTCCCCGATTGGACGTACGCCCCGCTCCAATCCCGCCACCTACACGGGGGTATTTTCAGATATCCGAAATTTATTTGCAGAAATGCCGGAAGCCAAAATACGGGGCTACAAGCCAGGCCGCTTCTCCTTCAATGTAAAAGGGGGACGCTGTGAAACTTGTCAGGGGGGTGGAATGCGTTTGATTGAAATGGATTTTTTGCCAGATGTCTATGTGCCCTGTGAAAATTGTAAAGGGAAACGTTACAATCGGGAGACACTGGAGGTTCGTTTCAAAGGCAAATCCATATCCGATGTACTTGACATGACCGTGGAGCAGGCGGTTACGTTTTTTGAGAACCAACCCAGGATTTCGCGCAGGATTCAAACACTGGACGATGTGGGTCTGGGCTATATTTCCCTCGGTCAGCATGCCACTACCCTATCTGGAGGGGAAGCCCAACGTGTAAAACTTGCCACCGAATTATCAAAAAAAGATACCGGAAAAACTCTGTATATTCTCGACGAACCAACCACCGGACTGCATTTTCAGGATATCCAGCATTTGCTCGTGGTGTTGAATAAGCTGGTGGAAAAGGGCAATACCGTCCTGATAATTGAGCATAACATGGACGTGATCAAAGTGGCTGACCATGTGATCGACCTGGGCCCCGAGGGAGGGGAAAAGGGCGGACAGATCATTGCCTCCGGTACGCCCGAAGAAATAGCAGCCTGTGCGGAAAGCCATACAGGACGTTTCCTGAAACTGGAATTGGCGGTTTAATTTTTCAGGTAAAATTTGTGACCCTGGCTTTCAAACATAAAATCGGCGGTAGCGATCAGTTGGTATTGCTCCCTGGTCAGTAATTTGTTTTCAATGTCTTTTTGATCGTAAGTTGCCAGGATTTCACCCTGTTTGCCAATAATATAAACCAGACAGCACGTGTCTGTTTCGATTATTTTTTGCTCATAGGCCTGCTGCCATTCTTTGGTCAGCCATTCATTGTCAGACGAATTGTCCTGCTGGTCGTTGAGAAGGCTGCTACATGCGAGAAATGAAAGGATAAGGAGTTTCATAATACATAATAATATTTTGAAATACGTCTTTGATTAATAGATACGTTTCGAATTGGCATTGGTTATGATTTACACACAAAATATTTATAAAGTTTTTCAAAAATTTGGAAGAGGGCATAAAGTGCCTTGCATACGGACAGTTTTTATTAAAACCGTGAGAAAAGAAAATTTCGGATTTTGCTTAAATGCAAGGGTTTAATTTCAACAGAATGGAACTTTCGGTAATTGGATGGAAGATGGAGCTCAGAAAATATATTGAATCTCCTTTTTCTTTTAGTTATTTGTGGTTCAGAAAATGAACAAGGAGAAATTATATTGGGCGTGCCAGCTAATTGGCTGGTCAGTGTTTGGGGTTTTACAGATTTCGCTTTCGAGTGTCTCCGCATCGATAGACCAATCATTTTTAGCGGGGCAGGTGGTGCAGGTTGTGTTATACATAATCCTAAGCCATTTGTTTCGATGGTTGATTCTGAACCTGGGCTGGCTTAAATACAAATGGTATCAGGTTTTGCCACTGTTCCTTGCCGGGACATTTGTCATTTCCATGCTACATTTCATTGCCGTTACGTTGTACTACTTTTTTATCGGGGAATTTATTCCATCAAAGGATTTAAATTCATTATCCATTGTTGCCAATTTGCTTGTTTCTACCGGACTACTTCTGGTTTGGTCGCTTCTTTATTTATCCTTTCATTATTTTGAGCGCTATAACAAATCACTACAAAGTGAAGCGGCATTAAAGGAGGTAGAGTTGAACAATCTGAAATCCCAGCTCAATCCCCATTTTATTTTTAATGCGCTGAATAGTATCCGCGCCCTGGTAGATGAAAATCCCGTCAAGGCCAAGAGTGCCATTACCCAGTTATCAAATATTTTGCGAAATTCGCTTACCAGTGAACGGAAAAAACTGGTTTCGTTTGAAGAGGAAATCGTTACGGTAAAAGATTACCTGGCTTTGGAATCCATTCGGTATGAAGAGCGCCTGGATACGAGTTTTCAGATTGATCCAGCGTCTTACCGCTTTACCATTCCACCATTGATGATCCAGACATTGGTCGAAAACGGGATAAAACACGGGATTTCCACCCTCAAAAAAGGCGGAATCATCCAGGTAAAAACAGAAGAAATTGAAAACGGTTTGCTGATCCAGATCCGTAACAGTGGAAAATATATGAATGGAAAACCCACGTCACTGGGTTATGGATTGTTAAATACCCGCAAGCGACTTGAACTTATCTATGGTGAGGGTGCCAGGTTTAAGATCGAGAATGAAAAAGATAATATAGTTTTGACAGAAATTGTAATACCACAGAATTTATGAGGGCCATTATTGTAGACGATGAGCGATTAGCCAGAAAGGAACTGATTTCCTTGTTAGACCATCATCCGGAGATTGAAATAATTGACGAGGCAGTGAATGTGGATGAAGCCTATGAAAAAATCAACCAGCATTCACCGGATCTGATATTTCTCGACATTCAAATGCCAGGCAAATCCGGCTTTGAATTGCTGGAAATGCTGGACAAGGTTCCCCGTGTGATTTTCACAACGGCATACGACGAGTTTGCACTGAAGGCTTTTGATTATAATGCACTGGATTATTTGCTGAAGCCTATTCAGGACGAACGATTGAAAGAATCCATCAATAAATTGTTTTCAACATCCAGTAGCATGACAACTCGCGATGAGGCTGAAAAGTCAAAAATCCTGGGTATCGATGACCAGGTGTTTGTAAAGGATGGTGACCGCTGCTGGTTTGTAAAGCTTTCGGACATCCGCTTATTTGAATCAGATGGCAACTACATCAAGGTGTACTTTCAAAATTTTAAGCCAATGATCCACAAAAGCCTGAATGCATTGGATGAAAGGCTCGATGAGCGTAGTTTTTTCAGGGCCAGTCGCAAGCATATCATAAACCTGAGCTGGGTGGAATCAATCGAAACATGGTTCAATGGCGGATTGCTTGTACAGTTAAAAGGTGGCGAAAAAGTAGAAGTGAGCCGTAGGCAGGCCGCCCGTTTTAAAGAGAAAATGAGCCTTTGATTTCAGGAAATATTTATTCGGTGTAGGAAGATTTTTTCGACTGACCAGTCTTTGGCCAGGTTGAGCATGGCAGTGGTTTCCATTTCGGTCACATATCCTTTTTTGTGATTGGCTTCCCATGTTTCGGTCAGGTAATTCACCCTTTGTTCTTCACTCATGGGGTTGAATATCCTTCCGAGAAATTCCCTTGCCCGTTCGAAAGCCGATAAATAGTCACTTGAAATAAATGAAATGGCCCAGTCATATTCTTCATAGGCCTGGAGTTCGTCTACATATTGCTCCAATAGTTTTTTTTCATCCAAATCCAATCCGTGATAATGAAATATCAACGCACGTAATAGTACCAATGCTCTTTTAGTTTCTGAATCCATACGTTTTTTTGAGGTTTTCAGCCAGCTTAAAATTAGCGGAACTAATCATCATAAAATAATTTCAGTGCGATTTCGTCTGCAAGGTGCATCCCTTTGTTGGTAAGGCAAAGTTTTGACCCATCCAAAGAAATAAAATTTTGTTCAGCAAGCCACTGGATAATGGGTTCATGGTCAAGCAAGAGATTTTTTCCAAAGGTGAAATGAAGGGCGGCGGCATCAATTCCCTTTGAAGTCCGCAGACCGGTCATGACCTGCTCGTTCATCCGTTGGGTGGCCGAGAGGTGTTCTTCCGTGTAGGCGGGTTGATTTTTTTCCATTGCGGCTGTATACCGGGCATTGTTTCGCACGTTTTCTCTTCGAATGTAGCCTCCGTCAAACGAATGTGCAGCAGGCCCTACACCGAGATAGGCTTTGCCTGACCAATAGGAAGCGTTATGTTTGCTCTCATGCCCTTCCTTTGCGTAGTTTGAAATTTCGTAATGGCGATACCCGGCGTGGGTCAATATGTCATGGGCCTTGGCAAATTGCAAAGCATGGTCTTCGTCATTTATCCGCTGCATTTTGTTTTTCCTGCTCCAATTTCCAAACACGGTTCGATCTTCTATGGTAAGTCCATATACCGACACATGTGGGATGTCAAATATCAGGAATTGATCCAATGTTTTTTCCCACTGTGCCATGGGAAGAGAAGGAAATCCAAACATCAGGTCAACTGTCATGGTAAAAAAGGCAACGGATTGAATGGCTTCTATGGCTTTGATTGCCTGGTGTGTTGAGTGTGCACGGTTTGAAAACTGCAACAGGCTATTTTCGAAGGACTGGACACCAAGGCTAAGGCGGTTGATGCCAAGTTGTTTGAAAATGGCTAACTTTTCATTGGTGCAGTCTTCCGGATTGGCTTCAAGGGTTATTTCTGCCTGTTTTACTACCTGAAAATGGGTAGTTATTGCGTGCATGATCATTTCAAGCTGGCTGCCCGAAAGCAGAGAAGGGGTGCCGCCGCCAAAATATATGGTTTCCAGGGGAGTCCTGATTTCGTGGCACCGCAGTTCCAGTTCACGACAGATGGCTTGTACCATCCGGTCAGTTTGGGCAAGCTGGGTGCTAAAATGAAAATCGCAATAATGACAGGCTTGTTTGCAAAAAGGAATATGGATGTAGAGTCCGCTCAAATCATTACGTTTACTCTGCAAATGTAGTTCGATTACCTTTTGATTGCTTTTTTTCGATACATGATGATCACCGTGCTGATAGGGGGGCTTCTGCCCCACTCCTATGGGCAAAACCATGTCTGGCTTGTGGCTGGGGATACCCTAACAACCAAGCAGGGAGATTCCGTCATGATTGCTGCCCAGGTCGGGGATTTTGTGACAAAAAGTATCATGGAGGGCTATTTGTTTGCAGCCCTGGATAGTATTTCCCGATGTGGCAATGCATCCTGCTGGTACATTTACCTGGGGAAGAACTATCGCCAACGCATACGGCTGGTACCCGATTCTTCATCTATTTCCGACTCTATCGTAACCCGACAGACTCTTTACGGGCTTTTGGCCGAGCAACAAAACCTGGGGTATCCCTTTGCCGACTTATCAAGCAAGCAATTGGCTGTTACGGGTCATAAAGCCGGGCTGGAGGCTCAGTTATGGCCAGGGCCCTTTATCCAGTGGGATACCCTCAGGGGTGAAATTTCAGGTATAAAACCCTGGTTTTTATGGAAAGCACTTGATATATGGCCAGGTGAACCCTTTCAGGAAGAGGTATATCTGTCTATATCGCGGCGGATCCGATCAGTTCCTTTTCTGGAACTTTCAGAAGACCCGGTTATTGGTTTTAGCGGGGGAAGGGCTAGCGTATACCTGGAACTACAGGAGAAAAGGTCGAATACATTTGAAGGAGTGGTGGGTATATTGCCTGATCAGGGCATGGAGGGTATGCCATTGGCCACGGGATACCTCGATCTGGAAATGAACAACCTGATGCAAGCGGGAAAAACGTTGCGGTTAAACTGGAGCAGGTACAATCTTTCGTCCCAGACGATCGATATTTTCGTGCGTAATCCCTATGCGTTTAAATCCGCAATCACATGGGAATCAGGCATTTCAATTGTCAAACAGGACAGCTCGTTTTTTCTTCGAACCTTACGGGCAGGGATTGCCACCCGCGTTTTTATGAATTCCTTTTTAACACTTCACTATACCAATGTATTGAGCCAACGAACCGGGGAATCAGGGGATGCAATGGTGATGCCATACCAAACCGATTGGTACGGAATAAAATTGAGCAACCGGCTTGGTACGCAGCCAATAACCCGCGAAAGAGGTTTGTGGTATGAAGGGAGTTTTTCGCTTGGAAACAAACAATCTCTAGCCGGATCCGCCCGACAGAATTTTTTGAGCCAGACGGGACTAATCAACCTGCACAATCAATTTTTAGCCGGACGTTACGGAGCCATTATGTTGCGGGTACGTGCGGCATATATCACCAACCAAAACCTGTATTC
>JAOUOM010000055.1 GCA_029880385.1 Cyclobacteriaceae bacterium
GAAGCAGTAATCACGGCGAAGATTACGGTATTGGCTGGTAAGACCTCCACCCACCCTTAAATCCCACCACTGGTGGGATTTTTTGTTGTTTATGCAGCCGTCAGGCAAGTACTTCGCGGCATCGTTTTAATCCGTCCGGGCCTGGTGTATGATCCAGTCTGGAACCGGATTTGTTGTTTTCCAAAACAAAGGCCTCTTTACATGTCAATGAAGCGCACACTTCTTCTTCTTCCTTTTTTGTTCCTTTTTTTCCTTCCTTCATTTTCCCAGCCCAAGCTGATGGTATTCCTTGATTGCAGCAATACAGGCTGTGACTGGAATTATATCCGCACAGAGCTTCCCGTTGTCAACTATTCCCGGGATCGGATCGCATCAGATGTACACGTGCTCATCACCAACCAATGGAACGGAAGTGGTGGCCGTGAGTACCAGATGATTTTTTACGGTCAAAATGAATTTGCCAGTTGCGTTGACACCATTTCATACAAAACTAAATTCAATTCAACCGAATTCGAACTTCGACAGGCCATGGTGACAAACCTGAAAGTTGGACTGGTGCCCTTTCTGATCAAAAATGGACAATTAGACCTGATCAAAGTGGAATTCGGTGAAGTACAGGACACGACTGAACACAACGTCGAGCAGGAAGATCCATGGAATTACTGGTCGATACGTCTGGGTGCAAATGGAAACATCGGTATTGACCAGAATTATACAAGTACACGATTGGGCGGGTCGATACGGAGCTCACAGGTGACAGATGAAAAGAAAGTGGTTTTTTCTGTTTTCGGGAATGAAAACAACTCAGAATATACCTATGTCAACGACTCAGGTTTCACAGAAAAAACCCTGGTCATCAACCATGAATACGGCTTTGACCACATGAATATCTGGAGTATGGGCGAAAAATGGGCACTTGGATATGAAGTTGGCTACTTTAGCAATACCTTCAATAATTTCAAGAATGTATATTATGCCAGTCCGAGCATCGAATACAACCTGTTTCCCTACAGTGATGTAAACAACAAAATGCTGACGTTGCGCTATGGAATAGGTGCTTCCCAAAACGAGTACATCGACACAACCCTCTATAATAAAACAGCGGAATTTGTGGGTGCCGAATACCTGAGCCTCACTTCCCGATTCAACCAGAAATGGGGCAACATCGAGACGCGTCTAAAATACCAGCACTATTTTCATGATCTGGCATTGAATAACCTTAGTTTTAATTCAGACATAGAAGTACGGGTAACAGGTGGACTGTCGTTCAATATCTATTTATGGGGAGCATTGGTTCACGATCAGATATACCTGCCAAAAGGTGATGCCAATGCCGAACAAGTGCTGACACGCCAGCGGGCCCTGGCCAGTAGTTTTAATTTTCGTACCTATTTTGGATTCAACTATCGCTTTGGCTCCAAACTCAACAATTTCGTCAATCCCCGCTTTGGAAGCCGCGGTTTCTAATGCTATTTAACTGAAAACAGAGGTGACTGCCCAAGCGGGAAGGTCATGGATTCCGGCTTCCCGGGGAGATCTGACGTGTGTTTGCAGCCCTGATCGAAGCGGCATCCTTTCCCTGAAGGGGGTAAGGGACGGGAGGGAAAGATACAGCGAAGAGCAGGTAACACCGGTAGTAAAGGGCGAAATGGAAGCGCTCCAAATAATGCAAAAAAAAAGGCGTCCTTTCGAACGCCTTTCCTCTTCCCTACATGTTGGTTTATATCGCTTCTTCCACCAGGTGGATGATGTCTTTCACTTCAATTTTCCCCTCGTTTCCACTGGTTTTGACGGCATCGGAAAACATGGCGTAATCCTTGGGGCACGCGACGATAAAGTACGGCACATCGCCGAGCGTGAGGGCCTCTTTGATGCGGTTTTCGCTGGGGCGTTCTTCCATTTTGGAGTCGTCCATCCAGATGCGGCCACCACCTGCGCCACAGCAGAATGAATTTTCTTTGCAGCGCGGCATGTCCTGTAGTTCTACACCGAGGGCTTCCATCAGCTGACGGGGAGCATCCACCTCTCCATTGTAACGACCGAGGTAGCAGGGGTCGTGGTAGGTGACTTTGTAGCCCAGCTTTTTATTGATTTTCAATGTACCGTCTTTGATGAGGCGAAGCAACAGGCCGGTATAATGCTCGATTTCGTATGATCCGCCAAACTCAGGGTATTCGTTTTTGATGGTATTGTAGGAGTGTGGGTCGGTCGTGAAAATTTTCTTAAACCTGGATTTTTCCAACACGGCCATGTTATCTTCCACCAGCATTTCGTAAAGGCCTTCTTCCCCTACCCGGCGCACATCATTTCCTGCATTCTTTTCACCTTCATAGAGGAGGCCAAAATCCACACCGGCTTTGGTCAATACCCGGGCTACCCTGCGGGAAATATCCTGGATCCTACCGTCATAGGAGGCATAATCACCCACAAACCACAGGTATTCGGCTTCTTCCTTGCGCACATCCTTGATTTTGAAATCCAGTTCTTTGGTCCAGGCGGCCCGGTTACGTTCGGACTGGCCAAAGGAATTACCATAATCGCCAATATTGGCCAGGGTATCCTGCAGCATGGTTTCCATGTTGCCTTCGTCGACCAAAGCCCTTCGGAGGTTGACGATGCTCGTGAGGTGTTCAATTCCTACCGGACAGGTTTCCACACAGGCCATACAGGTAGTACAGGACCAGAGCACATCCTTGCTGATTACTTCACCTGCAATTTTTTTACCCGCTGTTGGTTCTTTGGCAAAAGTCTGCTGGAACCATTCGGGAGAGCCAATGGCCCGATCGGCATGGGTACGCAAATCGAGGATCAGATCGCGGGGTGACAAAGCTGTACCGGCATTGCGTGCAGGGCATACGCTGTGGCATCTTCCGCACTTGGTACAGGCGTCAAAATCCATGAGTTCCTTCCAGGTAAAATCCTGAATGGTATTGTAGCCCATCCCTACTTTCATGCGTTCTTCGTCGACACGGGGCAGACGCTTGGCGGCCAAATCGTCATTAAACATCAGGTTGGCAAAGTCGATGAGCATGTGCATGGCCTTGGAATACGGGATGTAGGCAATGAAAAACATCACCATTACGGCATGAACCCACCAGCCATAGAGATGGATGGTATTGGCAGCGGAGGTCATGCCCATGCTGTCGATCAGGTCGGCAATGGCCCAGCCAACGGGCGACCAAACTTCAAATGCCGGGCGATCTGCTGCAATCCTCACCCCCTCGATCAGGAAGCCTGTGAGTCCGATAAGGAACAGGAGCCAAAGGAAAATTTTGTCATCGGTGGCATAGCCTTTTCGATTGTATTGGTCAGGCTTGAGGTCGTTTCGTGTATAGTCAAGCTGGGCTGGTTTTTTTGCCCGGCGCACCATCATCATCAGCAATCCAACAAGGAAAAAGACACCAAACACATCGAGTACCAAAGAAAACCCAAGGTAGAACGTGCCCTGAAGGATATGCACCCCTATCAATCGCAGGAAATCATGGTCAATGGCCACGATGGCCGTTCCGATCAGCAAAATGATAAACCCCCAGAAGATCAGCCAGTGGGCAAAGCCGGCAAAGGCATCCCGTTTAAACACTGTTGAGTTTTTTCCCATGATCGCTGCCGCCTTCATAAACCGGCCAAACAGGTTGTCGAGCCTGGCATCGGCACGACCTTTCCGATACTTCTGGATACGCAAATAAAATCCGTAGATAAAAATGGCGATGGTTGAAAAGGCGATCACATAAAAGGCGATCTGAAGCAGGAAGGGAAAATTCCTGAAAATTTCACGAGTTTCTACCATGGTATTCTTTGGTTAAATAAAAATAATCGTTTGGTTTATGGTTACAGTTTTCCTGTCAAAGCCGGGATGATATCAAAAAGGTCGCCCTCCACACCATAATGTGCAAAGTCAAAAATTGGTGCTTTGGGGTCAGAATTGACGGCAATGATCAGTTCGGCATCTTTCATCCCTTCGATGTGCTCAGGGGCACCGCTGATCCCCAGGGCCAGGTACAATTTTGGTTTCACTTTCAAACCGGATTTTCCTACCTGCCGAGTTTTTGGCATCCATTTACTATCGACAATCGGGCGTGAGCATGAAACAGCCCCACCGAGTTTGGCGGCCAGTTCCTCCACCATCGGAAGGTTATCGGAATTTTGGATCCCCCTGCCTACACTTACCAGAATCGGCTGTTGTGTAATATCCACATCGCTCTTGTCAGGTTCGATCAGCTGTTTGAATTTGATGGTAAGTCCACCCAGGTCTACTGCAAAATCATCGATTGCCGGTGCCCCGTCTTTCCTGCCAGCGTCGGCAGAAGCTGCCCCCGGCAATACACTCATCACGCAATGACCGGCACTGGTTTGGGACTCCACGTTCATTTTGCCCCCATACAGCTGGCTGACAACCGTAAGGCTGCCACCGGAAACCGATATACCGGAAACATATGCCAGCAACGGCATGTTTTGAGAAACGGAAATAGCAGGTCCCATTTCCATGCCCTGCGATGAATAGGCAGTCAGTACCACACGGGGCATATTGGCTGCCACAATGGCTGAGGCCGCTTTGGCATGTGCCTGGGGGTTAAAATTGGCCAATGATTCATGATCGGCGTAGATAACCTTGTCTGCCGCACCCAGTTGTGATGCAAGGTCTTTTTGATTGTGTCCCATAAGTACAGCGACCAACTCACCACCGGTAGCGGAAGCTACTTCCCTGCCCATGGCCAGCATTTCAAACGATGAATCGTCAAATTGACCGTTGATATGTTCTGTGATTACAAATACCTGGTTACTCATTTTATTCCTTTTGATTTTAAAAGTTCAACAATTTTTGCTGCCTGGTCTTCGGCACTTCCGCCGATCATCTCGGCACCCCCACCACTCACCGGCGTAAAGTATTTCGTGATGTCCGACCCGGACGAAACGCCCACATCACCAGCCGCTACCTCTTCAATAGAAGCTGAGCGCATGATCTGGCGTACTTTGGCCACCGGTACATATCTGGGCGACTGACGTGCAGCCTGAATGCCGAGAACCATTGGGAAGGTTCCTTCGAATTCCGCGACCAATCCTCCTCCATATTCTTTGGAAATAACCGCCTGATCTCCGGCTACCGTTACGCTGGTGACGACACTGACGTGCGGCTTGTCCAGGTAATGGGCCAATAATACAGCCAGCTGGCCATCCCTGTCGTCGATGGCTTGTACGCCGGTCATCACCAGGTCATACGACATGCCACCGATCACATTGGCAAGGGCTTTGGCCGCCTCGTGGCTGGAAAGCCCCGTCCCACTCACGCCGGTTACCTTGATGATGGTATCTGCACCTTTTGCAGCAGCCGTAAACAGTGCTTTGTCTACATCATCCGAATCGAGGGCGATGGCCGTGACGGTTGCGCCTGTTTCTTCTTTGAGTATGAGTGCCTCTTCCAGTGCATGATCATCAAATTCATTCAGTTTAAATTTCATCCATTCCCGATTGAGGTCTTTTCCGGAATCATCAATCTCCAGCCCCTCTACCAGGTCAGGAACTTGCTTTATCGGTACGATTATGTTCATGGTAAAAAATATGTTTATTGTTAGTTAATGATTTCTTCCAATGCGAGTTCGGCCCTGATTTCAGCCATATCACCGGTCTCCGGTTGAAAGGGATAATCCCGGAACGGCTCACTGGGCCGGTAGCTGCCGTATGGTCGGGTACATCCTACATCCGTCCCTGCCTCATTCGGGCACCCGTTGGTCATAAAGGGTGTGCCGTGATCGAGGGTACTTAATACATTTGCCACGGAGTTGTCTGGTGCATTCAGCTTTTTGATACTTCCATCCTCGTGATAGGTCAGTGCCTCTTTGGGCAAATCGTAGGTTTCGATGAGGTGTTTTACCAGTTGAATTCGTCTCCATCGTTTGATCTCTGCCTTATCCCAGTCTGCCAGGCGTGATTCTGCCTCGGGGTTGAAACTAAAGAGATAGGGCAAAATCTGGTTTTCCTTCAGGTGGTAAAACATGTCGATCATTTCCTTGTCCGTTTCGCCCAGCCCGACAACCGTATGGATATTTACTTTCCAAGGCCCAAAAATCCGGCGTGACTCATTGATGATATGCCAGTAATTGTCCCAACGAAGCGAGCCATTCGGCACGTCGGTACGGTGTTTCCGAAAGGTCTCCGGCGTAATGGCATCCAGTCCAACACCAATCATATCCACACCCATGTCTTTGAATGTTTGTAGCCGCTCGGTGTTGAGCGTGGGGGGAGCTACCAATAAGGATAGCGGTGTTTTTACCTTTTCACGAAGTTTACGGGTGATCTCTACCGTATCCTTATAGGCACTACCGTGCGTGACCATGGAAATACACAAGCGCGTCAGCTTGTTTTCATGCTCGGCCATTCGGTCGATCAGTTCATCGGTATCGACTAATGGCCATTCCACCCGTATAAAGGATTTTTCTTCATAGGCACCCGGACGTGTGCGTGCCAATCCACAATAGCTACAGTCCGAGAGACATCCATTGTCGTAATTGAGCAGAATATTTATCCCACCAAAATCAAATTCACGTGAAAACCTTCCTGACCGCAACCGTAATGCCATGGCACTGGCTGCACTGATCCGGACAAAATCCGGGCTTATTTTCCTCTCTGTTTCCTGTTGTGTGTTTTCAAGTGTTGAAATCATATAGTCCTCAATTTTAGTTTTCGTTAATCATACTGAAATGGCCTTTCCAAACCCCACCTTTAAAATCAAGTGTCAGGTTTTTGGGAATAATGGCCTGTCGTTTTTGAATGGGCAGGTCAATCAGGTTTGGCGTATTCTCTCCTTCCAGCTCATGGATATTGCAGCTTTGCGATTGTACCGGCCGGAAGAATACATACATGTTTTCCGCAACCCTGACCAGTGGAAAGGCGGGTACTGATTCCCGTACGTTTACCCTTTTTTTGATAAAACAGCTGAAATAAAGTTCCATCCCTACGTACAGCGGTGACTGAAGTCCATTGACCTGCTTTCTGGCACGGCGTGTCAGGTGAACATGTATGGGCTTTCCTTCGAGTTGGGTGTAGATGATGTTTTCCATGATCAGGTGGGCTGGGTTTGAGGGTAGTAACAAGATCCTTTGTATGTATAGCGCTGGGCGGCATGTGCCCGTTGGGCAGCCAGCCATATCGCTTCTGCCACCTCCCCGGCCCGAAGGTTTTCCGGGTTTTGTTCCTTGTCAGATTCCAGTGAATCCCGCACTATGGCCGTTATTTTTTCCCGATCCAGCGGCGACCACTTCAATCGGGATTCGATCCGGGCGAGAGCATCACCCTGGCCCATAAAATCGCCCGTGATCAGGACGCTTTTAATTGATTCCCCCTTCAAGCCAATATATGTCCGTAATAAACCGGCTGATGTCTTCAAAAGTGACATGCCGGTCATGTCATCCTGGGGCGAATGCTGGAAAATCCAGTCATCAGTCAAATAGCGTGTCTCCTCCAACTGACGAATTGCTTCTTTTTCCTGATCAGAAAGTGGATTTTCGGTAAAGTCAATGTCAAAATACCTGGCGTAGCTATTTTTTACAGCCTCTTTCAACTGCCCCATTTCCATCGGTTGTCCGGTTTCCCGGCGAATGGTAGTCATGCGTTGTTCGACACGCTCCACCATTTGTTTGTCGGCAAATTTTTGAATGGGGATGTTCAGCACGCCCAGCATGGCGGGAATATCCAGGTCCAGTAAAAGGCTGCTATGAAACTGAATGCCCCCATCCGGGCTGACATAGATACCCAAACCTGCTATTTTCTTGCCGGAGGCTTCCAGGTCGTTTTTTTCCCGGAAACCTGCTTTGACACCCGCCCCGCGCAGCATATCGAGGATAGGCTGTGAAAATAAGTGGTAGAGTTCCCTTACCTGTTCCCATTTAAAGTTGCGGGAATGGGTACTTAGGCATATCCCCAACTGGTCTTCCCCCATAATAATGGCCCCTCCTCCTGTCAGTCGGCGACCAAAGCCATATCCCTTTTCCATACAGGCTGTGGTGTTGATCTCTGCCTGGATATCCTGAAACCTGCCAGCCAGTGCCGCATAGTTTTTGTAGGTATATAACCTGAGAGAAACCGGAAATGCTGCATTTTCAACCTGATGCGTATGAATCAGGAATTCGTCAGTGGCCAGCCCGTAGGATGCACTTGCGTTGCTTTCACTGATATATCGCCAGGTTGCTTTCATGTTTCAATCTACACCACAGGAACAGGAATTTTCAAAATAAGAAGGCTGAAGTCCTTTGGCCAAGGCATGTTCAATCACCCCTTCGGCCGGATAGGCAATGCCATTCAGGCCGGCATCCACGGCGGCCATGTCTACTTTTTTCTTATAATCACCCGATGGACGGGCACATCCAACCAGTATCTTGCTATCGGGCATTTTGATTCGTGCTTTATAAAAAAATTCTGCTACCAATTCCGGATCCGGTGGTGATACATCCTTCATGGGTGTCCCGTGCATAGGA
>JAOUOM010000618.1 GCA_029880385.1 Cyclobacteriaceae bacterium
GTCAATTTTTGCCGGGGTGGCATCGCCTACCGAAGCAGCCGGTGTGGGGGCATTTGGTGCCCTTTTGCTCACCATTGGTCAGAAGAAACTGAAGTGGGGGATACTCAAAGAGGTGATGAAGGAAACATCGCTGATCACTTCCATGGTGTTTTTGATCCTGGTAGGGGCGACAGCTTTTTCACTGGTTTTCAGAGGTCTGGAAGGAGATAAATTATTTCTCCAAATGATTGAAAGCTCCGATTTGGGCCCGTATGGGTTTCTGGCACTGGTCATGGCCATGGTGTTTGTGGCAGGCTTTTTTATTGATTTTATAGAAATCATCTTTATCATCGTGCCTGTGGTGGCACCCCTGTTTCTGGCCATGGGCATCGACCTGGTCTGGATCGGTATTTTGCTTGCCGTCAATTTGCAAACCTCTTTTTTGACACCCCCTTTTGGTTTTTCACTTTTTTACCTGAAAGGGGTGGCTCCGGAAGGGGTGAAAACAAGCGACATTTACAAGGGTATTGTGCCGTTTGTTATCATCCAGATTATTTTTCTTGTCTTGCTGGTATTGTTTCCGGAGCTGGCTTCCCTACCTTCATTTTGAGGCCTGCAAGGCATGTAAAATATCGTTTTTGATATCATCGATGTGTTCAAGGCCGGCTGAGACGCGTACCAACCCGGGCGTGATCCCAACCTCCTGACGTTCGGCTTCGGTCAGTTTGCTATGGGTAGTGGAAGCCGGATGCGTGGCAATGGTGCGTGTATCGCCCAGATTGGCAGAGAGGGAAATCATGCGAAGGGAGTCCAGGAATTTACGGCCCTGTTCGATTCCACCTTCCAGTTCGAAAGTGACCAGTCCTCCCCCCTTTTTCATTTGTTTTTTGGCAACCTCATACCCCGGGTGCGTAGGCAAAAACGGGTATCGTACCTCACGGACACCATCGGCCTCCTGCAGGCTCCTGGCCAGTTCCATCGCATTGTCGCAATGGCGATCCATCCGTACGGGCAGGGTTTCCAGGCTTTTGGACAAGAGCCATCCATGAAAAGGAGACATGGATGGGCCCGAGTGCCGTGCCATGAATTTGATTTCCGGGAAAAGCTTCTTCGATGTTAGTATGGCTCCTCCAAGTACCCGTCCCTGTCCGTCCATAAATTTTGTGGCCGAGTGGGTCACAATGTCGGCCCCCAGGCGGATGGGGTTTTGCAGGTAGGGAGTAGCAAAACAATTGTCGACATTGACCAGTACACCGTGCTTTTTGGCCAGCTGGCAGATGGCCTCCAGATCAATTATGTCCAGGGCCGGATTTGAAGGGGTTTCCAAAAAAATCATTTTGGTCGAGGGCCGGATGGCCTTTTCCCATTGATCCATGGGTGCATTGATGTCTACATAGGTATGCGAAACGCCCCAACGGGGAAGCAAACTGGTCAGGATCTGGTGCGTAGACCCAAATACGGAACGGGAAGCGACAATGTGGTCGCCCTGCGATACAAACGCGGCCATGCTGGTAAACATGGCGGCCATGCCGGAGGCCGTTGCTATGCCGGTTTCGGCCCCCTCCAGCAGGCAGAGTTTTTCGATAAATTCGTCGTTATTGGGGTTGGAATAACGTGAATAGATGTTCCCTTCTTTTTCTTCAGCAAATAATGCCCGAGCATCTTCGGCATCGTCAAACAGGAAGCTAGACGTGACATAAATAGGTGCCGAATGTTCTTTTTGGGCACTGCGGCTCATTTGATGACGGATAGCCTGCGTTTCGAAATGGGAACTACTCATGGTTTTACGGATTAAACTATTTTATAAATGCGCCGGTTCATTTTTTGGCAAAAAAACCAAGGCTGGTGCTATATTGAGCCGACAAACTTAATGGATGAAATTAAATTTTGATGGAATATGTCGTGGATAAAAAACATCGGCCCGGCCACCATGGTCACGGCAGCATTTATAGGGCCCGGGACGATCATTACGGCTTCGCTTGCCGGTGCTTCGTTTGGCTATGCACTTACCTGGGCTCTTGTCTTTAGTATATTGGCTACCATTGTTTTGCAGGAAATGACGGGCAGGCTGGCGGTCGTCCGACAGATGAACCTTGCCTACGCCCTGCGTACGG
>JAOUOM010000057.1 GCA_029880385.1 Cyclobacteriaceae bacterium
TAGCTGTTCGTGTGTTTTTGACCCGGCTAAAAAAACGATCGTCCACCGGATTGACAAGCGTATCGACCTTTGTGAACCCATGTGAACGGATTTGGCGTTCTGATGCCCGGCTAACTGCCAATAGCCGAGCGGAACCTGCCAGCGGCTTGGCAAGAAAGGGCCTCATCCTGCCTTTTTTGTCCAAAAATTCTGAAAAAGGAAATGGGCTCATATGCACAGTTGTCACAAAAGGAACGGAATATTTTGAAGCCAGATAACCGGCAATCAGTGCGCCTGGATATGCTGACATCACGTGCATGATTTGAATCTCACCAACTTCCTGCCGAAACCGTAAAAAACTTTGCTCCACTGCACGGATTATAGCCGGCAGGTTTCCCGCACGCACTTTTCGGGTCCAGATAAACTGTGGCGAAAAATAGGTCCGGATATTTCCTTCATGTACCTCGGATGGCTCGCAGGAAGTCGCAATCCATTTTCGGAGTGAGCGAACGGGTTGTCCAGACCATAACAAATACGGATCGTCCCCCTGCCCCCATACAGCCACACCCATCCTGCCTTCCGGATTGTGATGCGCCACCATCCGTACCTGCTCATAATTGAAAATGCCATAAAGTGGGTTTGAAGCCGATGGATACCAGGACGGCAGGTAAAAAACATTCATTGATAGCCGTATTTGATCAAAAATGGATTGATAAATCGTATCTCCTCCAACTCCTCCTCCGAAAGGACATGTTTCCATTTCCCCACAGACTGGTCATCTATCGGCTGATGTAATTTATGAAATATAGGTTCAGCGTAAACCGGAATGTCCGGTATGTTTTCGTGTGGGGCCAACATGGCAGACTGAAACGGGATATTCAAAAATCCGCATAGTTCCCTGATCACTAGTTCGGGCTGCCTGACCAGTTGTTCATAATGCACCAGGTGAACAGGTGTCTTTTTCTGAAGCCATTCCAACTTTTTCAATGCACCCACCCATGCCGCTGACGATAAGCCGGGCCGGGCACGAGTACCTACATAATGCTCGCCCCCCTCCTTATGCGATGCGACCACATCCCGCCCATCCCTGATCAAAAATACATAGCGGGCGTTCGGGAACAAGGAAAAAATCTCCCGGATGTACAGGATGTTGGTCGGAGACGTATCCCCCCATAGATGGAAGGGTTTGTATAAAACACCATACGCCCGATATATGTGATCCACCACGTGTTGCAGACTTTTGTCGTCCAGTGAGATCAGATCACCCAGTACCGAAAGGTTTTGTGTCTGCCAAAAATGGCTTCCTGCTCCCGGCATCAGCTCGCCTGCAAGTACTTTCATTAAATCCCGCCAGTTCAGAAACCCATAAAGTCTGTATTTGATGATCGTATGTCCCAGAAAATATTGTTCCGGAGGCAGGAACAGACGGCTATGACCATTGAGTATCCGGTTGAGCAGGGTACTCCCATTTCGCCCCGAACCCAGTACAAATATGGGTTGCTCACGAAGCGGCGTACGTCCCATAAGGGGATAACCGACCGGGAGACACGCAGCGACACGCATTAGGAAACGAGCTAACGTAATTCTTCTCATCTTTGCTTATCAAACGGAAATTTATGGATTCTTTGCCTATCGTTACGGTAATATGCCTTTGCCACAATCAAAAAAGATATGTAAAAGAAGCTATTCAGTCCGTTTTGGCCCAAACCTATCCGGCCGTTGAACTAATCGTAATGGACGATGGGAGCACGGACGGAAGCCTGGAAGAAATAAAATCGATAGCACAAAATAACCCCCGCATCCAGTTGATGCACCATACAAAACCAATGGGCAATTGCCGGGCTTTCAACCAGGCATTTGCCGTATCCAAAGGGGCTTTTGTGATTGATCTGGCAGCAGATGATGTCTTACTGCCAGACAGGGTATTGCAGGGGGTACAGGATTTTGAAAAAACAGGGATGGCGGTTGGTGTCCATTTTTGTAATGTGTTGAAAATAAATGAAGAAGGTGAGCCAATGGGGCTTCATTTCCAATCGACTGATATACCTACCGGCGACCTGTACCGGACGTTGATCCAAACCTATCTGGTGAATCCGGCCTCCATGATGATCCGCCGGGAAGTGCTTGATTTTACCGGAGGATATAATGAAAGGTTGCTCTATGAAGATTTTGACTTCTGGATCCGCAGTTCGAGAAGGTGGCACTATACCTATTGCCCGGACGTACTGGTAAAAAAAAGGGAAGTGACCAACTCACTTTCCAGCCAACAGTTTCGCTGGCGCAACCCACATCAGGCATCGACACTTGCGGTATGCCGCACCATATTTCGCCTCAATAAAAATGCATCCGAAGCCCGGGCATTACACCATCGTATACGGTATGAGATCAAACAATGCATCCGGACCGGCAATGTCCAATTGGTGATGCCTTACCTCCGTTTGTGGTGGAAAAACCGAAAAAGTATGGGATCTATCGGCGGTTATCATCACGCTCCATCATACTTAAATAGCTCTGAAAACGACTGAGGGCTATTTTTCCTTCCCTGACCGCATCCTGAATACTGCATCCCGGTTCGTTCACGTGGAGGCAGTTATGATAGCGACACGACCCCAACAGGTCACGCATTTCCGTAAAATAATGCGACAGTTCCTCAGGTTCAATTTCGGCCAGACCCAGCTCTTTGATACCCGGTGTGTCTATAAGATAGCTGTGCCCGTCGATGGAAAACATTTCGGCAAATGTAGTGGTATGGACGCCTTTGTCGGCGAAGGTTGAGATATCCGAAATACCCTGAACCGCATCAGGCACCAGAAGGTTGATCAGGGTAGATTTTCCCGTACCCGAATGCCCTGACAAGAGTGTGGTTTTGTCCGTAAACCAATCCGCTACATCCCTAGCTCCATGCGCAGAAAAGGAAGTGATCACTGTTGGGTATCCGAGCGATGAATATAAATCAGCCAGTGTGCCAAGGGCTTCCATTTCTTCTTTGCTATACAAATCCGATTTGTTAATGATCAGTTTTCCGGGAATCCGGAAGGTCTCAAGGGTAATAAAAAAACGGTCGATAAACCCCAGGGAAGTCCTGGGTGACTTTTGGGAGGCGATCAAAACAGCCTGATCAACATTCGAGGCAATCAAATGAGAATGGCCCTTTTTTCTGGGAGAGGCACGAATCACGTAATTCTCCCTTGGCAAAATGGACGAAATCACCTTATCCCCTTTTTCGGCTACCTCCACCCACACCCAATCACCTACTGCAATGGGGTTGGTGATTTTTTTATCATCCAATTTCAACTTTCCACGCAAACGTGCCTCCGCCCACTGCCCATCCTCGAGCAATACACGGTACCACATCCCGGTTGATTTGACCACACGCCCTTTCATGACACCAAGGTAGTGAGGTATTTCAATATTTTATCACTGGCACCTGCCCCATTGTGTACAAATGAGCCGGATGCCCGGGCAGCTTGTGTGTATTGGCTGGTATCTTTATCCATCTGCCCCATCAATTCCAGCATTTCCGTACCTCCTGAAATAGCAAATCCCCCGCCGGCGGCTACAAGGCCTGCTGCCTCCATAAATTTCTGATTTGACGGGTGGGAGCCAAAAAAAACAGGTATTCCGTATACGGCCGCTTCCAGCAAATTGTGAAGGGCACCGCGAAACGCACCACCTACAAAGGCATAGTTGCCATAACGATAGAGCGAACTCAGCATTCCCATATTGTCAATGACCAACACCGGAAAAGAGGAAATATCATTCGCCTCACCGGCTTCGGAATACAATACAGATGATGCGAAATATGACTGTATGCGCAAAACAGACCCTCTCTCAATCGAATGGGGGGCCACAATCAACTTGACAGACCCATCCAAAAAGCGATCCATTGGTTTAAGTTTTTCGAAATCCGAATCCCACGCACTCCCAAAAATTATGGCCTTTTTTCCCGCCAGAAACCTTTCGACAACTGTGAGCTGATTGCTGCTTTGTGAAATTTCGATTACCCGGTCAAAACGGGTGTCACCAATAAGGCTATGACTGGCCAGCCCCATCCGGTTCAGCAAATCGGAAGAGACGGAATCCTGCACAAAGAAATGATTGATTTGACTAAAATATTTTTTGTAGAAATTTCTGGCCAGGCCAAAGTAAAGCTGTCCGGGCCGGAATCGCACAGAAAAAAAAACAACCGGGATGCTGCGCTGAAAACAGGCGTCCAAATGATGGAGCCAAAATTCATATTTGACGATCAGTGCCAGATCGGGCTCTAGTTTGTCCAAAAACATGGTGGCATTGGCCTTTGTGTCCATGGGGAGATAAAGGACATGATCTGCCAGGGCATAGCCCTTCCGAACCTCAAAGCCCGACGGTGAAAAAAAAGTAAGAACTACCGAAAGAGAAGGAAAGTCCTGTTTTAGCTTTTCGATCACGGGGCGTCCCTGCTCAAATTCGCCCAACGATGATGCATGCAACCAAACTCTTTTTTGGCCATCCGGTTTGGGAGGTATGTCAAGGTAATTCGACTTGTCCCTACCCCTGACAAATTTTTGTGCCTTGGGCGAATACAGGGAAAGTAAATAGGCCAGTACCTGGTACACTCGGATTCCCAGGTTATAAACAAACATGTACATCAGGGCGAATCTAGGAAAAAGCATAAAAAAACCCTGACATAAGCCAGGGTTAATCTTGTACGATGTACGATGGAATTAATGTTTTGAAAGATAATCTGCCACGCCATCGCGGGTTGCTTTCATGGCATCCTTGCCTTCTTCCCAGTTGGCAGGGCACACTTCACCAAACTTCTCAACATGTTGCCATGCGTCCACAATCCGCAAAATCTCATCGATATTGCGTCCCAATGGCAGGTCATTGATGGATTCGTGACGCACCACTCCTGTTTTATCGATAAAAAAGGTACCACGGTACGCGACAGGGGCTCCTTCAAACGTAAGGTTTCCTGATTCGTCGTAATTCCAGTCACCGGCCAGTACACCGAAATTGTTTGCTACAATTTTGGACAAATCAGCAACTAACGGATAGGTTACACCGGCAATTCCTCCTTTGTCTTTGTCGGTCATCAACCAGGCAAGGTGGGTCTCTTCAGAGTCACATGAAGCACCTACAACTGCTACTCCCCTTTTTTCAAACTCGCCTAATTTTTCCTGAAACGCATGAATCTCGGTGGGGCATACAAATGTGAAGTCCTTTGGGTAAAAGAAAAAGACGACATCTTTTTTGCCAATATACTGTTCAAGTGAAAAACCTTCAACGATCTCCTCTCCATTGATGACGGCCGGAGCATTGAACAAAGGAGCATTTTTTCCTACTAATGACATGTGTGATTTAATTTATAATGTTATACAATTTTTACTTTTTCCAAAGGATTGGTTTTGATGCCATTGATCTGAACCTTGATTTCCTGAATCGTGAAATTTTCAATCTTCTTCTTTGTAAAAAAATCAAGCACCAATTGGTTCAATTCTTCATTGAAATAATCCTGAATATCATGCGTTTTCTGACAATAGATGTGGTTATGCTGACCAAGGTTTGCATCAAAGCGCTTATTTCCCTGCTTTGAAGCCACCTGATGTGCCAGACCCGCCTCCACCAGATGGTCAAGGATACGATAGACCGACCCCCTGGCAATGCCCGGATGGTTTTGTCGGATGTTTTCATAGACCTGGTCAGCCGTAGGGTGGTTTTCAGAACGGAGAAGTTCCATGAAAACCGCCAGGCGTGGCTGCGTGGCCTTTAACCCGGCAGTGCCTAAAATATGCTTTGCTTCACCTATTGCTATCAAACCAGATAAGAATTATTCTTAAACAGGACAAAAGTACATTATTTCATGTGGATTATAGTAAGTCAGTCAATAAAAAAACCAAATACCTGCCTTTGGGTACCGATACTCTCCCTTTTTTTTGCAAAATTTGAATACGGAAAATATACGTATGCCCTCTCATACATTTCACTTAACTCATAAAACTATGAAACAACCCTATATTTTTATCGCCTGCCTCGGGTGGATTATGTTTTCTTGTGGCGATGCTGGTGTTCAGTTCAACGTAAGCAAAGAATTACCGGTTTCTGCCCCATTTAATGTGCCGATCCCCGCTGATCCATTGGATTTGCAAAACCTGTTGGACGTAAACCCTCCCAGCCAAACGATAAGTTATTCATTAAGTAATGTCACAGCCTTTTCTGATGCGAGCCAAAACAATCAAATTGGTGCTGTAGTATTTAATGGCATGTCTTATGAAATATCGGGTATTGATTCCCTGGAAGCCGGAATTTCCCTGGATGAGTTTAGTATTTTCATCGATACCATCCAACTGACCACTCAAGCCGGGAATTTGGCTAACTCCGGAAAAGTGGCCCTAACCACGCAACATGCTTCCAGTATCGAAGCTCAATTGCTGGCAGGCAACCCGATTGATGCACGGGTAGTGTTTGATCTGGCCAGTATCCCACCAGGAATTGATACATTAAATTTTGACTTTACCCTCTATTTTGATGTGACCATAAAAGCAAGACTTTAATTTCAACTGAAATAAAAAAAGCATGAAAAAATTAACACTCCTTATATGCCTGGCCTTTGGGTTTAGTGCGCGTGCACAGATAAATTTCGATACTTTTTTGGAAGGCGGCTTGGAAGATGCCAATACTCTTCTTGAAAATTACCTGGAACCGGTATTTGTGGGCATTGGTTATGACCTGAATAGTGGGTGGTACAATACAGGCAAGCCTCATAAAATCCTGGGCCTGGATCTGACTGTACAGGCGAACCTGGCGTTTGTGCCGCAGGATGCCCGTTTTTTTACTTTTAACAATGCGGATTACACGCTGGTACAGTTGGCTCCCGGTTCTTCGGACCAACTCCCGACACTACTCGGTCCTAATTTGCCAGCTGATAACCTTCCCGAACTGGTCTTTAACCCGGATGACCCCATTACAAGTGTACGCATCACGGCCCCAACAGGTGCCGGAATAGACGAAAAACTCTTTGGAATGAACCCTGTCCCGCTTCCTGTGGCACAAATGGGTATTGGACTCATTAAAAATACCGAATTAAAGCTTCGGATTATTCCTGAGCGGACATTTGGCGATCCCGGAGCCGAAAGCCGGGTTAAGTTATTTGGCATTGGCGTGATGCACGACGTAAAGCAATGGATACCCGGCATGAAACTATTACCCTTTGACCTTTCTGCCTTTGCGGGCTATACCCGGTTCAACACGTCCATTGCATTAAATAATCAGGGTACCCAGTACAGTGAATTAACTGTAGGAGGCACTACCTTTCAGGCCATTATTTCAAAAAAAATCTCCGTTGCCACCGCCTATGCAGGACTGGGTGTGATAACCACAAGCAGTAACTTCAACATGACAGGGACTTTCGACACTCAAGTCGGAAGCTTCACAGATCCCATTGCTTTTGATTATGCAAAAAGTGGTGCACGTGCCAATGTAGGAGCCAGGGTAAAACTTGCCATATTCACGATTCATGCCGAATATGCCATCCAGCATTACAATACATTGACTGTAGGCCTGGGGCTTAGTGTCAGATAAAACACTTTACCAAAGAAAAAGCCCGCCAGAAGCGGGCTTTTTCATTAAGATGTCAAACAGGTGTATGAATAAAATTTGTGTTATGCATCTATATATACTCAGTAATACGCATTGGTAACCCCCCTTATTAAAAATGATCCAGGTTCTTTTTGTATGTCTCGGCAACATCTGCCGATCCCCCATGGCAGAAGCCATTTTTAAACAAAAAATAAACGACCTTCAATGGCATGAAAAAGTGAAATCCGACTCAGCTGGCACCTCCCGGTATCATATCGGCTCACAACCAGATCCGCGGACACTCGAAACACTCCTGCAACATACCATTCCGTTTCGTCACAAGGCCCGACAGGCTGTTTCTTCCGATGTGGTTCATTTTCAGTACATTCTGGCAATGGACAAACAAAACCTGGCAGATCTGAAACAAATCCTGCGACCTGTCCCCGAGCACCTATACCTTATGCGTGATTTTGACCCAAAGGCCAAGGGAGCAGATGTTCCGGATCCATACTTTGGCGGCCAGGATGGTTTTGAAGATGTTTATCAGCTATTACAACGCTCCATCGACGGGTTCATCGATTTTTTAAAGAAACGGCATCCGGCATTGTAACATGCAGCTACCTTTTTTTCAATCGGTTCTATCCGCTTGTACCGGTTCGGCATCCAAAGTGAAACATGTTGAATCCGTATCGGGAGGCTGCATCAATCAGGCAGTGAAATTATGTACCACAACCGGTGATTTTTTCCTGAAATGGAACCCGCTGCCCGGATCATCGGACTTGTTCGAAAAAGAAAAACTCGGATTGGGCATACTTGACAAAAGTCCGCTTTCCACACCGATGGTGATTGGTTCCGGATCGGAAAACGATGTGGCCTACCTGTTATTGGAATGGATCGAGCCCTATGAACGGAGTAAAACCTATT
>JAOUOM010000619.1 GCA_029880385.1 Cyclobacteriaceae bacterium
ATAGATGACCGCATTTCCCTGATACTCGATGCAATATCATCAAATGCACCTTTTGATAGTTTTTCATCTTCACCTATTTGGTCATAATAGAGACTGATGTAGCGAAGCGTGGGTAGTACCCGGTTCACATTTTCATCTTCGGCATGCCCTTCCATGAGTTCCACCAATTGCCTGACATGGCTTTTTTGTTTGGCAAAAACCTCCATGAGCCGGTCATTGTAATTACTCGATATTATCAGCTCACTCGTGATAAATAGCCCTTCCACCACACTTCCGGCAACTACCAATACGGATGTTTTTTCTGCACCATTACGGTTCAGGTAATGGTAGGTATCGTAAAAAGATTCACTTATGATCCGAATCAGGGAATCTTTGTTCCCGAGGTTGGCTTCCATCCGTTGAACCATCTGGCTATTGTAGATGGTCGAGATATTCAGGTCATCAATAAGTTTTTTTGACGCCTCCAGCAAAGCCATGGTTTCTTCCTGTTTGTCAAATGTGCTGGCATAACTGAGGTCTGCGCCATAGACCCCCAGGTTAAGGGCTTTTTGCCACTCGGTCACATAGCGGGCATTGTTTTCCGGGTCGTTGACGATATCAGGCTGATAGATGGCCTGTGCTTCCTGGAGCATTTGCGATACTTCCAGTGACGTGGGAATGGGGTAATCAAGTTTTTCTTTAATAAATGACTCAAGGGCCTCGACCGTTTTTTCGGTTTTGTTTGAATGCTCTGTCGTACAACTGATTACAAAAACCAGGATAGGCAAAAGGTAAATAGTGTTTTTTCGCATGTTGGTTTCATGAATTAATGGATATGTTGGATTTACTGCTCTTTAAAAATAATACTTTAGGTTCGCGTATGGTAATTTAAAGGTACTAAAAAATCATCAAGGGTTCATGGCTTCATCTGATCCTGGCTTTCAGATTTCAAAAACAAAAACTGACTCGCATCAAGCGATATGGGTTGAATATCAAAACAACAAAATTGCAGAAATCCTGTACAGGGGTGCCACGCTTAACTTTCTCAGTTTGTCTGGTCAGCCGGTCATTGCAGGGTATGATCTAGCGAGTCAGCAACCATTTGTGGGCGCAAAAAGTGCTATTTTATTCCCTTTCCCAAACCGCATCGATACGGGTAGTTTTCAGTTTAACGGCAACCATTATCAATTTCCCATCAATGAGCCCGGGCGTCAAAACGCCATTCATGGTTTTTTGATGGACATGGATTTCCAGCTGGTTGAAGAGCAGGTAGCTGAAGAGGAAACAATAGTTGTCATGGGCTGTATGTATGACGGGAAATTGCCCTATTTTCCATTTCCTTTTTATTTTACCGTACAGTATTCGTTTTCCAACGAAAGCTTTGCTGTAGATTTTGCCATTCAAAACACAGGCCAGGCCTCCATGCCCATGGGTCTTGGCTGGCATCCCTATTTTACGCTTGGCGGGCGGGCAGATGACTGGTTGCTACACCTCCCGGCCAGTAAGCAGGTAATGGTGGACGAACGGATGATCCCGACCGGGAACTCAGAGAAGCTGGAAGACTTTCAGCAGCCCGCCATCATTGGCCCCCGTCAATTGGATACGTGTTTTCAATGTGATTCAGCAGGTTTTTCAATAGCACTGACCAATCCACAACGATCCCAAACCCTGCAGGTCACTTTTGATACATCGGCCGGTTATTATCAGCTGTACATACCGCCTGACAGGGGTAGTCTGGCCATTGAGCCCATGAGTTGCAGTATCAATGCGTTTAACAATCGCAACGGTCTGGAGGTGCTTGCGCCGGAAAGGTCTTTTTCAATGAGAGGAAAGGTTACGATCAAGACCGGATAAACCGTAAAAATCGTTTGATTACCGCCGTTTTATCGTTTTCTTTGCACTGTGAATAGGGCAGAAACCATCCAGCTTTACCAGCCTTTGTTGTATTCCATTGCTTTGCGCATGGTGGGTACGTTAGAAGATGCGGAAGATATCGTACAGGACACATTTGAAAAATGGCTTTCCATTGATGTGGAAAGCATCCATAATACGAAAGCCTATCTGGTGCGTTCCGTACGTAATAATTGCCTTCAGTTTCTCAATTCGC
>JAOUOM010000058.1 GCA_029880385.1 Cyclobacteriaceae bacterium
ATCGGCCTATGTTTTCAGCGAGGATTTCGGCGCGCTGGCTGGATAGTGAAATTTCCTGCAGCGTGGTATGTGGGCCGAGAACAAAGGTATAGAGGGTGTCGGGCGAGAACCAGACATGGTAGCCTATTTTCAGAAAGGGAACCAGGATTGATCCTTGGCCTGTCTCAAGGGGAAACTTCCAAAGCAATTGCCTGCCACCAACTTCCAGTCCGATGGTTGTAAACGCCATGCCATCGGGTGTGGGTGTGGGCGAAAATTCGCTGGCAGGGGTGGATGTAAGGTAGGTTTTTTGGCTGGTGGAGGCCGTATATTTCAGGATATCAGTCTGTCCGTCACGGGAGGAGGCAAATAAAAGGGATTTGCCATCCGGCAAAAAAGCAGGTTGGTTGTCGTAGGCACCGGGGTTGTTGGAAATATTTCGAGGGTTGAGTAGTCTGACCGTATTTCCTTTTGTAGCAAGGTCAAACAGGTATATTTCCGTAGCGGGTTGGGAGTGGGCCTGAAGGGCAGCCAGTAGGAAAAGAAAGAGGGAAAAACGTTTCATGTGTTACAGGTAGCTAGTTTGAATTGGCAAAATGTAGGCATTTCAGCTGATATAGTGTATGTAGTTTTCCATCAGAGGCCTTCATACCGCAGTAGTTTGGTAAAGCTGGCGTCTGGTGAGGCAACCGGCCAGGTGAAATGCAGGGCTTTTGATGTATAGGGCAAAGTGACCGGCTGATAGCCCCGGGCGTGGGTAGTACGGGGGCTGCGGGGAGCACGGGCGTACAGTGGCCAGATAGCCAGCCCGAGTCGCTCCAACTCATTGTGCGGTAGTTTTTGCTGGTTTTGAAAGGTGAATTTTCATACATTTACGTGAACCTTAACCACCTGATTTGATTTATGGAAACCTATGTAGCGGCCTTGAACTATGCCATTCCGTTTTTTATTTCGCTGATAGTGGTAGAGAAGCTTGCGGCTTCGATCATGAAAAAAGAGGTGATCCGGGGTATGGACACCCTCTCAAGTCTGAGTTCGGGCCTTACCAATGTGATCAAGGATGTGCTGGGCCTTACGGTTACCATTTTGTCGTATGAGTGGATGGTGGAGCATCTGGCTGTGTGGCAGGTTTCTTCCAGCTGGCTGGTGGTGGTACTGGCGTTTATTGGCCTTGATTTTGCCGGGTATTGGGTTCATCGGATTTCGCATCAGGTCAATTATTTTTGGAATCATCACCTTATCCACCATAGCAGCGAGGAGTTTAATCTGGGGTGTGCATTGCGACAGAGTATTTCGGACTGGTTTAGTCTCACATTTATTTTCCTGTTGCCCATCGCCCTGCTGGGTGTTCCGGCAAGGGTAGTGGCTTTGATAGCACCGATCCATTTGTTTATGCAGTTTTGGTATCATACGCGCCTGATTGGGCGCATGGGGTTGCTTGAAAAAATCCTGGTAACCCCGTCGCACCACCGGGTGCACCATGCCATAAACAAGGAGTACCTGGACAAGAACCTGTCGCAGGTTTTTATCGTTTGGGATCATTTATTTGGTACGTTTCAGGAAGAATTAGCGGATGTGCCCTGTGTGTATGGCGTGAAGCGGCCGGTAAGGACCTGGAATCCGATCATCATTAATTTTCTTCATTTGTGGCAGTTGATCCGTGATGCGTGGCATGCGCAAAGATATGTTGATAAGGTACGGATCTGGTTTATGCCCACAGGCTGGCGTCCGGCGGATGTAGTGGCCAGGTATCCGGTGGAGGTAATTGAGGATGTGTACCGGCAGCAAAAATATGCGCCATCCGCATCGTGGGCATTGCAGGGGTGGTCGTGGCTACAGTATGTTGTCAACTTTGCGTTTATGATGCTTTTGTTTAATCACCTGTCTCAAATGGTTTTTGGGGAAATGGTGGCGTATGGGGCATTTTTGTTTTTATCTGTTTATAGTTTTACCATGCTGATGGATCGCAGCCCTGCCAGTGGGTGGGTCGAGTTGATGAAGTCGGTGCTGGGCCTGACGGTGATCGTCCGTACGGGAGACTGGCTTTATGTGGGAGATCGATGGCCGGCGGGTGTGTATGCCGTCGGGGCATACTTTGTACTTTCGGCCCTTGTGGTACTTTATTTTTCGCGAATGGACAGGGGGGGCAGGTCGGCCATTCTGTCGGAGCCGGTTTAATTGAAAAAGTCAATAAAGCTTCGTCTGCGCTGGATTTTCAGATCCTGGAGCATGGAGGATTTGGGTTGGATGACCAGTGAAAACGATTTGTAGCGGCCAAAGGGCACCCAGTTGAAGTTCATGGACCAGCAATGGAGGTCGCGAACTACACCGATCCGGGTTTGGGTAAATTCCCGGCTTTCAAAATCATATCCGGAGTTGAATGTGATTTTAGTGTTTGGGGTCATGGACAGGTCGCCGTTAAAGGAAAGTGACTGTGTGATCTTTGCATCCTGAAATCCCGTCTGGGTTCGTCTGAAATTATAGTTGATCCGGAGGTTCCACGGGATATTGAAATCCACGTACTCATCGGGGTTTTGGCTGATGTAGGCCAGTTCACGCTGTTCTTCCTCGGTTAGTTCACTTCCAAATCCATTTTTATTGAACGGATCATTGGGGAGGTTTTGGTTGATGTCAGCCTCATCTTTTTGTTTGCTTCCCTTTGGCTTGAGGGTGATTCCAATGGCGGTTGTAATTGAGCTGAGGTTGCCCAGGCCGTTACCCGATTCCCAGGCATAGCGGTCAATTTTTTGCTGCGACACCTTCCGGACACCTGTGGGCAAGACCGATTCGGAAATCAGGTCGTACGTGTAGGGGTCAACGATGCCGGAAAGTGTCAGGCTGATGGCATTTTTGAAAAAGCTGGTACGGGTGGTAAAGTTGATGTTACCGAGATTGAATGAATCGGCGGCAAAATTGTAACCGGAGTTTAACGAGAAATTATCGAACAATTTTACCTTTTTGAATCCTACCCCGGTGGTGTCATTTTTGTCGCGGACTTTCATTTCCAGGTTATTGTTGAGGCTAAGGCCCATGGTGCGGCTTTCCATACCGGTAGGTGACCCATAGAGGAACCCTTCGTATTTGGATACCCGGACTGAATCGCCCTGTACGTTTTTTTGAACATACTGATAGACGCCCAGGGAGGGGTCGCCAAAGTCGGGATTGTAGGAAAAGGAAACCGAAGGGGTCATTACGTGTCGCACGGCCTGGATTTTATCTGCCAGTTTACCTTTAAAAAAATACGTTCCATAGATGATTGTATTGAGGGAGGCACCGGATGTCCATGAGCTGGCGCGGCTAAATCCCGCCAGCGTATCTATGATCACGGCACTGTCCAGCGGATTCCATGTATAGGTGAGTTCTTTGTTGTACCATACTTCCTGGTAATTAACACTGGGGCTAAGGGTTAGTTTTTTCATTAGCGTCATCGAGGTACTTAGCGGGATTTGGTGGCGGCCACCTATTTTCCCCTGGCTGACCAGCGACGGGAATGCCTGCCAGAAATCAATCGTATCGTTTCTTGCCGAATTAATATTGGACACCTCAAACGGGTAGCGGGCATTGGTGGTGGCATTGGTCACTTCGTTTCTCATGACGAAATTGTGACTGAAGTTGACTTTGGCCAGCGGGTTGTTGCCATTGCTGATCAGTTTTTTGAACGGATACTGCCGGCTTGTATTAACGGTGAGTTCGGGAAGGCTCATGGAGGCAATCCCTGTTTGCAGGTTTTGATTTTGGCGGGCAGCCAGCGACATCATAAACGGGGTACCCTGAAATCGCTTGGAATAGGATATGTTGGACGAAAAACGGGAGTTGATACTTCGGTTAAAGTCCTGAGCCACGAGGTTGGTGTTTTTATTGAAAGTGGAGGTACCCATGGAAACCGCTGCACTAAAATTGGACGATCCTTTGGAATCCTGTCGATGGTTCCATTGTACCCAAAAGTCCTTGGTATCTTGCGGGTTTTCCAGGTCATCGGTGAGGTTTCTGTTGAAACTGAAATTGTAGGTACCTGAAAATTTGTAACGTACTTTATAGTTGGTGGTGAGGCTGAGTGCCGTGGCACCCTTGGTATAAATATCGCCCGTGACACGCAGGTCAAAGTAGTCATTTAAAACAAAATAATATCCGCCCTGTCGAAGGAAAAAACCCCTTCTTTCCTCTTCGCCATAGGTGGGGAAAATAATGCCGGAGGCTCGTTTTTTTGGTTGGGGAAACATGCCAAATGGAAACCAAAGGGGGGTGACCACTTCACGGAAACGGAGGTTGAAGGGACCGGATACCACTTTGTTGCCAGGGATAACCTTAATTTTTTGTGATTCGATAAAAAAATGAGGATCAGAGAGGTTGCAGGTGGTGTACCGTGCCCCACGGATAAACATTTCGTCTTTTTCATTTTTCCTTACATCGTCGCCATGCATAAAAGCACCCTCCTGCGCCGTGACGACCCCACGGATTTGGGCACGCTTGGTTTCAAAATTGTACGCGATTTTATCTGTCTCATAGGTTTCGCCTGCATCGGTAAACACCGGTCTTCCGACTTTTTTTCCGGCCGAATCGAGTACATAGATGGAATGGATTGCTTTTTTGTTCATATCCACATCGGTGCGCTCGGCTTCAAGCGTGATATCACCATAGTCGATGTGGGTTTGCCCGTACATGTTTAACTTTTGATTTTTCAGGTCAAAGAAGATCGAATCCCTGGACGAATAATTAATGGTGGTTTCAATATCACCTTTTTTGGGTACGGTTTTGGCCGTGGAATCCGTTTGTAATAAGGTACCCGCATCTGACACGAATGAAAGGGAATCATTCGGCCCGGTTTTTTCAGGTTCGGAAATCCTCAGACTGTCTTTGGACGCAGAACTGTCATCAGCGATAGGTCTGACATCCTGGGCGTATGAAAAAAACAGCAAAAACAATGAGTAAATGAGAAAAAGAACGCCTCTCAATCCAACAACGGGTTTTAAATTCAAAGAAAATTTCACAATTTTGTGTAAAAGTATCGCTTTTGGTATATACAACAACCGTAACTCTGTGAGAAATATTGCAGGTTCATTTGGATTTTGTCTGTTACTCCTTTTAGCTTCATTTCATCCAGCGGGGGTCACAGATTATAAAGTACGCAAAATCATCATCGATGCGGGTCATGGAGGCAAGGATCCGGGTACACATGGTTCTTTGTCCCGTGAAAAAGACCTGGCCTTAAATATTGCCCTTGAGCTGGAACGGATCATCAAGGAAAATATGGAGGATGTGGAAGTGAGACTAACCCGCAGGAGGGATAGTTTTCCCACATTGAATGACCGGGCCGAAATGGCAAACAAATACGGAGCGGATTTATTTGTGTCGATTCATTGCAACTGGGTGGCAAACCCTTCCATATATGGTACCGAAACCTATGTGATGGGGATCCATAAGACGCAGGATAATTTTAAAGTGGCGCAACGGGAAAATGAGGTGATCCTGATGGAAGAAAATGGCAAACAGGATTATGACGGGTTTGATCCATCCTCGCCAGAGTCATACATACTTTTTTCTCTGGCCCAAAACGCCTACCAGCAAAATTCACTGATGCTGGCCCAAAACATTGAGGAAGAATTCAAAAACAGGGTAGGGCGTAAAAGCAGGGGTGTGCGATCTGCAGGATTTTTAGTGTTATATAAAACCTACATGCCGAGTGTTTTAGTAGAAGTCGGTTATCTTAGTAACCCGAAAGAAGAAAAAGAGCTCAATGACAAACTCAATCAGGTTTACATTGCCTCCGGTATTTACCGTGCCTTTCGGGATTATAAAAAGGAAATGGACTCCAATTAATTGCTAAAACATCTCATTTGTGTCAAAAGAATTCAGAATAGGTTTAATCGCGCTGGTATCTGGTTTAATCCTGTATTATGGATTTAACTACCTGAAAGGAATTGATTTTTTTACCAAGACATCAAAATATTACGTTATTTATGATAATGTAGATGGACTCAACAAATCAAATCCGGTTATCATAAACGGGCTCACGGTCGGAAAAGTAAGCAACATCCGGTTGCTGCAGGCCGAACAAAATAAAATATTGGTAGAGATCACCATCGACCGGGAAATCGTGCTGGGCAAAGCCACCATTGCCGAGCTGTCAAATACGGACTTTTTGGGATCCAAGGCCATTATACTCAAAATTGGAGTGGTAAAACAACCGATTTTTCCCCTCGATACCTTAAATCCGTATGTCAACAAGGGAATTGAGGAGTACCTTTCAAATGTGGAACCCATTACCAATGACCTGGGGGTCACCATCAGCAGGGTCAACGAAATCCTGCTCGGGCTACAGGGTAGTGGGGAAAAAATAAACAGCACCATCGGTGACCTGAAAATAATGGTCAACCAGGTAAATGGTTTAATCAAGACGAACAGGGAGGAACTCGATGAAACGCTTTCTGCTTCCCGTGAGCTGATCCAGAACATCAACCAAAAGGTAAATATGCTGGGCCCGATCCTTGTCAAGAGCAACGGGGTACTTGATTCGCTGAATACCCTGGAGCTAAATAATACGGTCACCAGCCTGAATGCCATGCTCAATCAGGTAACCGAGTTATTGAAGGAAGTTGATAATGGTGAAGGCACCCTTGGTAAACTGGCAAACAATGATTCACTCTATAATAATTTGAATCAGCTCCTGGTCGACCTGGACAAGTTGTCAATCCATTTTAACCAATATCCGCGCGATTTTTTGAAACCATTGGGGCGTAAAAATGAGAAATTAAAGGGGGTTGAAAAATCAGGTGAGTAAGTGATGAGGTTCCTTAACCGAAGCAACGATGAACCTATCGAATAGCCAAAACCAAGAACAGTACCTTCAACTCCTGGCACGGATTGCCGACAAACATGCCCAGGTCAAATGGGGCGGTGGCGAAAAAAAAATCAACGCACAGCATAGCAAAGGGAAGCTGACAGCCCGGGAACGTATCCACCATTTACTTGACCCGGATAGTGAGTCTGTTGAGATAGGGGCACTTGCTGCCAATGCCATGTACGTAGAGGAAGGCGGATGCCCGTCTGCCGGCGTGGTGGTGGTGATAGGAAAAATAGCCGGACGAATGTGTGTGGTAGTGGCAAATGATGCCACCGTGAAAGCAGGTGCGTGGTTTCCCATGACGGCAAAAAAAAACCTGAGGGCTCAGGAGATTGCAATCGAAAATCATTTGCCCATCGTTTACCTCGTCGATAGTGCCGGCGTGTACCTGCCCATGCAGGATGAAATATTCCCGGACAAGGAGCATTTTGGGAGGCAGTTCCGAAACAACGCCATCATGTCATCCATGGGTATTGTGCAGATAGCTGCCATAATGGGAAGCTGTGTGGCCGGCGGGGCATATCTGCCCATAATGGCAGATGAGGCTTTGATTGTTGATAAAACAGGATCCATTTTCCTGGCGGGTAGTTACCTGGTCAAAGCAGCCATCGGTGAGGAGGTGGATAACGAACGATTAGGAGGAGCAAGCACCCACTGTGAAATATCCGGAGTGACAGACAATAAATATGGCTCGGACGAGGAGTGCCTGGATGCCATTCATCGGATTTTTGAACGGATAGGTGACGGCCAAAAAGCAGGATTTAACCGCGATTTGCCCCAGTTGCCGGCCAAAAACCCCGAAGAATTCCCGATGGTTTTTCCTGTCTCCCG
The DNA here is from genome assembly GCA_029880385.1 of Cyclobacteriaceae bacterium. Taxonomy (GTDB): domain Bacteria; phylum Bacteroidota; class Bacteroidia; order Cytophagales; family Cyclobacteriaceae; genus JAOUOM01. Next base: position 7,652 of record JAOUOM010000058.1, read on the forward strand.
CGTGCAGCCTTATGATATGATGGAAATTATAGACAGACTGGTGGATGCGCCCGGATTGGAACAATATAAAAAAGACTATGGCAAGACGTTGATTTGTGGGTATGCGCGTATCGATGGATGGGCAGTGGGCATTGTGGCCAACCAGCGCCTGGCCGTAAAGGCAAAAAAAGGACAGGAAAATTCGTCTGAAATGCAAATGGGAGGCGTGATCTATTCAGACGCTGCCGACAAAGCCGCACGTTTTATCATGAACTGTAACCAGCGTAAAATTCCCCTTGTTTTTCTTCAGGATGTCAATGGCTTTATGGTAGGTTCGCGGGCTGAACATGGGGGGATCATCAAGGACGGGGCAAAAATGGTAAATGCTGTTGCCAATTCGGTGGTACCTAAGTTTACCGTCGTGCTTGGCAGTTCGTATGGTGCAGGGAACTATGCCATGTGTGGCCGGGCCTATGATCCGAGGCTGATGGTGGCCTGGCCAACGGCCGAAATGGCTGTCATGAGTGGTAATTCAGCGTCAAAGACACTCCTTCAGATAAAAGTAGCCGCATTGAAAGCCAGGGGTAGCGAAATTTCAGAAAAAGACCAGCAACTCCTGCTGGATGAAATACAAGACTCGTACCGTGAAAAACTAAATCCGGTATATGCTGCGGCACGTCTGTGGGTAGATGCCGTCATTGATCCACAGGATACACGAAACGTGATTTCGCTGGGTATTGAGGCAGCCAACCATGCCCCGATTGAAAGGCAAATGAATGTAGGCGTGATACAGA
>JAOUOM010000621.1 GCA_029880385.1 Cyclobacteriaceae bacterium
CAACTATGGCCCATGGGACCGACTGGCCGGCAACCAACCTTTTATTGACAATATCGGAACAAAACCTGCCGGTGCCAATTTTTATCCATCCGACATGTCCAGGGAGGAATTCGATTCAACAAACCTAGAAGGAAAAACCTCCCAGTATACGTTTATCCGACGCGACGAAAACGGAAAACTGATGGCCATTCCCTATTCCGTCCAATTTGCAGAAGAAGTAAAACGGGCGTCTGACCTGTTGCTTGAATGTGCCGAACTCGCTGAAGATGCGGGTTTCAAAACCTACCTCACACTCCGTGCCCAGGCATTACTCGACGACAACTACCAGCCATCTGATTTTGCCTGGATGGACATGAAGACCAATGCAATCGATGTAGTGATAGGTCCCATCGAAAATTACGAAGACGGACTCTACAACTACAAAGCGGCTCATGAAGCCTATGTGCTACTGAAAGACCAGGCATGGAGTGAGCGACTGGTTAAATATGCCGCCTACCTGCCGGAATTACAACTCGGCTTACCTGTTCCCGATGCCTACAAACAGGAAACACCCGGGGCTGATGCTGACCTCAATGCCTATGATGTGGTTTATTATGCAGGCGACTGCAACGCCGGTTCCAAAACCATCGCCATCAACTTGCCCAACGACGAGCATGTACAACTCGAAAAAGGTTCACGAAGGCTTCAGCTAAAAAATGCAATGAAAGCCAAGTATGAAAAAATAATGGTACCCATCGCCTCGCAACTGATTGCAGAAGACCAGCAACCATATATTACCTTCGATGCGTTTTTTGCCAATACCATGTTTCATGAAGTGGCGCATGGACTGGGGATCAAAAACACCATCAACGATCAGGGAACAGTCAGGCAGGCTATCAAGGAACATTTTTCTGCTCTTGAAGAAGGAAAAGCCGATGTACTGGGCCTCTACATGATTACCCAACTACATCAAAAAGGTGAACTGGAAGGAAGGCTGGAAGACTACTATACCACATTTATGGCAGGCATTTTCCGCTCCGTTCGTTTTGGGGCATCCAGTGCCCATGGCAAGGCCAACATGATCCGTTTCAATTTCTTTCAGGAAATGGGTGCTTTTGCCAAGGACACATCTACCGGCCGCTATCGTGTGGATTTTGAAAAAATGACCGAAGCGATGAATGCCCTTTCTGAGCTGATCCTCACACTCCAGGGTGATGGCAACTACGAAGGAGTAGCGCAACTGGTCGCAGAAAAGGGTATCATCAAACCCGAACTGCAAAATGACCTGGAGCAACTGGCTGCTGCCGGTATTCCGGTGGATATTATATTTGAGCAGGGCGTAGAGATACTGGGCCTGTAAAAGGCAATCCATGCGCGGCTTGCTTCATTCGAAGCAAGCCGCGCATTTTTCCCACCAAATGCCCCTACCAATCCTCTTTGTCCTTTCCTAACCATTGCCCAATCATATGGACGACCACAAACTCATCAATGGATTCCGCCATGTACGCTACGAACAGCCCTCCTACCCGCAGGACGAAATGGCCGTCAGGGTGCATGAATTTTATCAATGGGCAGACTCCCGTCGGACAGTACGCGACATTTCCGAACGCCCCGTCGCAGACACCATCATTGAAAACCTGATCAGAACGGCATCAACGGCACCATCGGGAGCGCACAAGCAGCCCTGGACGTTTTGTGCCGTATCAAACGCCGACATCAAACGCCAAATCCGCCTTGCAGCCGAAAAAGAAGAAGAAGAAAGCTACACATCCCGCATGTCAGACCGCTGGATCAAAGACCTGAAACCCCTTGCCACCGACTGGCACAAGCCTTTTCTCGAAAAGGCCCCCTGGTTGATTGTCGTTTTCAAAAAAGTATATGACCTGGACGATGCAGGCAACAAGCAAAATCATTATTATGTAAATGAAAGCGTGGGTATTGCCTGTGGCCTGCTGATCACCGCCATCCACCATGCCGGCCTGGTCACACTCACCCATACCCCCAGTCCCATGAATTTTCTGTCCGACATTCTCCGACGACCGTCAAACGAACGGCCATTCCTGCTATTGCCCGTAGGCTATCCGGA
>JAOUOM010000620.1 GCA_029880385.1 Cyclobacteriaceae bacterium
TAATGGGCCGGGGTGCCGGATGGATAGCCCTGCACACCGCCATTTCCGGAGGTGCCGAAGTGTGCCTGATTCCGGAAATCCCGTACGACGTACAAAAAGTAAAGGAACGTATCGACAAGCGGTTTACCAATGGTCGGGGATTTGCCCATATCGTGATCGCAGAAGGAGCCAAAGCCATCGATGGTAGTGTCACCGGTCATAAAAGCAGTGAAGTGGGGTATGAAAATATGCGTTTGGGTGGCTGCGCCTACCGTCTTTCGCAGGAACTGAAACAGGCAGGAAGCCAACAGGATATCCGTGAAACCGTACTCGGCCATACTCAGCGGGGAGGAAGCCCCATCGCTTTTGACCGCATTTTGGCCTTGCAGTTTGGTGTGAAAGCATTCGAGATGGTCCTCGAAAAGAAATTCGGGCGGATGGTCTCCTACAAAAACAACGACATCACGGATGTGCCCCTACAGGATGCTATCAGTCAGTATAATTTTGTGGACACCAATTCTTTTTTAGTAAAAACCGCCAAAGGGCTCGGGATTTCATTTGGCGATTAGCCAGGGGTTCGGTTGCTCACCAGGCCATCCCCCCGCCAGCCTCACAACCCCCCTCGCGGTGGCGCATACCAGGCACCCCGCAGGGCCACTTCGGTTATGCGCTTCACCTTTTGGCCAGACCGGTTATGGACAAAGGCTACGGAAAAGGCCACAATCCCATCACAATTGGATTGTCGAACCGGTTGACTACCGGGAAGTCACCTCCAGGATAAAGTCCATCAGGTCAGGCATCAGGATTGGTTTCTGATAATAGGGGAATACCGGGACATTTTTTCCATCCTTTTTATTCACGGCAATCGCCATTTCCAGGTTTGCATAGGCACTGCAATAGGCACATTTGATGGCAGGATAATGGGTGTGTACTTTTTCCAGTACCTGAAACCCGTTCATTTTGCCCATGGTGATGTCAGATACCACCAGATCAGGTGCAGGTGAGTGTTCAAGGGCATTAAATAGTGCATCAGGCGTTTCAAATAACTGAAAGGATATTTCTGTTCTCCTGAGAAGTATTCGGATTAGGTTCAGGATGATGGGATCATCATCGATAAAAAATACACGTTTATTTGCCATTATATGTTGAAGGTCTTCAATTCCTGAACTTCTATGTTTTTGAGGTCTTTGGTTATCTGATCAATTTCTGCTTTGAGGTGCCGCATCGTTTCGGCTCGGCCTTCGGAACCCTCTGTTTCATCATCCAGCAGAAGTAAATAATAGTTTACACGAGTCAGTGAATTGATGATTTTGTGTTCGAGCAGCCTCCTGTGTTTCTGAAACAGGTCGAAGCTTACTTGCTGTTGCCACATGACATCTACTTTTTGGTTGACATTGACATTACTATAGGATATGGCCGTCAAAAATAGCATCAGTACGCTCAGGTATATTTTGGTATCGTTAGGGGCCGGAAGGAGTGCCATCAGGACAAAACAATAGACGGAAAAGAACAGGAGTTTTGTTTTGGAGCTTGTTTCCAATTCGTGCAAATAGGCGGTCATCAGTCCGATAAAGGCGATCAGGGCAACGGTGCTAGCCGGCTGCACAGCATAACCAAAATACCAGATGATGGTCTGGAACAAATAAAAGAAGAGGTATAAGGTATTCTTACTTGCCTTTGCCGATTTCACCATAAACAGTGAAATAATCAAAAGCAAATTGGTTAGTTGCAGGATAAATGCCAGGCGATACTCACTGGCTTCACCATTGAAGTACAGGTAGGAAGACAGAATCAGTAAGGCAATGCCGATGCTGACGGATTTTAGGCGGGTTTCTTTTACATATTGAAAATCCTGCTGTTTTTGTAAATCTGTCAGCGATTCCCAATCATCGATGGTCAACATGGTTTTAGGTAGGTAAGGTGAAAGGCAAAAATAGCGAAAAGGACCTGATAAGGGCGATTTACCGCAGGAAATTGACCTGTAACTTTCAAAACCATGTACAAAACAAAAAGGCTTTTACGGTGACAGCCTTTTGCCCGGGTCCTTTTTACCTATTTCGTCAAAAAATCCCTGATATCCTGCGCC
>JAOUOM010000622.1 GCA_029880385.1 Cyclobacteriaceae bacterium
GGTAAGTTCATCGTCAGGGGAGGTGGAATAAGCTGAAAGCCAATAATAGGCTTCCATTTCCGCAACTGGATCCAGCTCCTGGGTTTCAATCAGTTTACGAATACTGTCCGCCTTATACTGATTTTGAGACTGGGCGAAGTGAATAAAAAGTGTATAGAAAACAAGTGGGAATAATCTGATAATTATCCTGAGCATATTGCTGGCAGGTAATATTACTGGGAAACTTTGAGTTTCGGATCCAATCGGATGGGTGGCTCACCTTCATTCCCCTGGATTTGATAGATGATGTCGTATTTTAGAAAACCATCAGCATCTATTTCCCGATCTTCCGGAATCATAATGACCCACATTTTATCCGGATTGATCTCTTCCGGTGAATTAACCAGTTGATATTGTGATGCTGCGTCAAATTCAATACCCTCAAGGTCAGAGACGCCGCCTCCTGAAAACCAAAAGACATGTTCACCCGGGTTGACATAGGCCGTTACCGTTTCTTCCGTTACTTCCTGATAGCCACGTTTTTTATCGGTATTTGTAGCAAACCATAATTTGCCATCCATATACTTCAATATGGTAATTGATTTATCGGATTTACGTCTTGCCTGGGAGGAAGCAAGGTATGAGTCGGCCAGTTCTGTTGCCTGAACCATGTCCTTATCAATCAAATCTAATTCTTCATTCGCTACGTCTTCCTGACAAGCAAGGCTTAATACTACAAAAGAAAAAAATAGCAGAAGTTGTTTTGGGAAAAAATTGGGTTTCATCAGTTTAGTTGTCTTATTCAAATGTAAAATATTTCTACACAAAAACTAGCAAAAGATATAATAAACTACTCAGGTTGCTTTCAATTTACGGTCGAACCTGAGATTTTGCCGTTGATCCGGTATTTTTTTGTATGAAAGGATTTGCTCACATGTATAAGCCGGATCAAAACGTTATGGGGGATGGATTTTGTTCGGAATGGCCGGGATGGAGGCCTTGTGTGTCCATATGGAATCGTATGCCTGACCTTGAAATGGATGAAAATGAGATACATCGTCCGGTAAGGCTGATAACAGGTAATATGCACGAATGGCTTTTGATTAGGTAGATTGGGACTGTTCGCTTTGAAATGACTGATCTATGCCATCACCTGCCGTTGCGGCCGGGTTAAATTTGGCTATACCTTACCAGGTGTTGGATAAGATAAACAGGTGTTTATATAGCATTTGCTATACATGTGTCAGGGAGCTCTGTCGGGGAAGTTCCGGATTATCAAAAAAATCTCCCCGGAATCCGATTCCGGGGAGTAGGGTGTTAATGCCCACAGGTACAGTTTGGGCGTGAGGCTCCGTGGCTACTGTCGTGCCAGTCGAAGGTGGCATTGTAGCCGTCCTGTTCCCAGTAAAATTTGGTTCTTGATTTTTCGGATATACCTGTCTCGTTCATCGTGGTTACATCGTAAAGTCGTCCATTGACCATGGAATAGCGGATGAATTGTGTGTTTTGGATGTCTTCCATCGGGTCTTTGTCGAGAATGATCAGGTCAGCAAGTTTGCCTGCTTCGAGCGATCCCAGATGGTTGGCCATGCCGATGTAACGCGCCCCATGCAAGGTGGCGGCACGCAGTACTTCGTAGTTGGTCATGCCGCCTTGTGCGAGATTCCACATTTCCCAGTGTACACCCAGGCCCTGGAGTTGTCCGTGTCCTCCCACACATACCTGCACACCCCTGTCCACCAATGCTTTGAGCGACTGTGATGTGAGGATGTGCCCATTGTCATACTCTTCCATCGGAGCCATGGTGCGGTGCCTTGCCCGACTGTCGATAATGCCCCGTGGTGTGTATTTGAGCAGTTGTTTGTTTTCCCAGACGTTGGTGGTTTGGTACCAGTAGTATTCACCGCTAAGCCCGGCATAGTTGACAATGAGTGTCGGCGTATTGGCCGTTTTGCTGTTTTGCCACAGGGTAAGCACGTCATTATAGAGGGGTGCGACGGGGATGTTGTGCTCAATGCTGGTGTGGCCATCCAGTATCATGGTGAGGTTGTGGTAGAAAGTGGATCCCCCTTCCGGATAGAC
>JAOUOM010000059.1 GCA_029880385.1 Cyclobacteriaceae bacterium
CCGGACATTTGATAAAGTCACAGGAAAGCTGGTTCATGATTTTGCGGGCCATGCACTTTCCGTGTTTACCCTTGTTTTTGATCCGGAAGGTAAATGGCTGATTAGTGGGGGGAGGGATGCGCATTTAAAAAGATGGGATTCCGGGACTTTTGCGCGAGTAGAGGATATTTCGGCACACATGTATGCCATAAATCATATTACTTACAGCCCTGATGGACAACATTTCGTAACTTGTAGCATGGATAAGTCCATAAAAGTCTGGGATTCATTTACATTTAAGCTGAAAAAGGTAATTGATAAAGCCCGGCATGCGGGGCACGGTACATCTGTCAATAAATTAATATGGATGCCCTATCAGGATTACCTGGTCTCATGTAGCGATGACAGGACTATTTCCGTTTGGGATATTAACTTTGGTGAATCAATATGAAAATCACTCCATTAGAAATCAGGCAAAAAAGCTTCGAAAAAGTACTTCGGGGTTATGACAAAGACGAAGTAACGGCTTTCCTGCAATCCATGTCGCACGAATGGGAGCGGCTTGTGGATGAGAACAAGGAATTGAAGATCAAGCTTGATATCACCGAAAAGGAAATGAAAAAATTGAGGGAGGTAGAATCTTCCTTGTTTAAAACATTAAAAACAGCGGAAGATACAGGGGCAAGTCTGGTGGAGCAGGCGAATAAAGCAGCCGAACTCCACCTAAAGGAATCTGAAATGAATGCCGAGGCAATCATGGGAGAGGCCAAGTCCAAAGCCAAAGCGATCATTGAAAATGCAGAACAACAGGCAAAGGAATTAATACTGGAAATGCAGGATGCCATCCGGGACATGGAGTCCAGCTACAAATCAGTGGAAAATCATCGTGATAACTTAATTGATGAATTGAATAACCTCACCAGTGACATAATGGACCGTATTAAGCGGACGTCTATGTCGCACAAAAAATTCAAACTCGAAGACCATTTGATCAAAGTCAGGGAGCTTGTGAGGGAATCTGAAGCCAGGATTAGCAAGGAGCAATTAAACCTTTCGGCCCGAAAACAAAAAAACATTCCATCCATTTCCGGGGCTGACAATGAATCGCGTACAAAACTCAACGAGTTTATCCGTGAAAAACAAAAGCCTGCCCCAAAACCGGCAGCCCCTGCCCCAAAAGGGAAACAAGTACCGGACGATACCCGCGATATTTCGGGTAAGGGGTCTTTTTTTGATCAAATATAAAATTCACTGAACGCATGGGGACTGTATCATTAGAAGGCATGGAGTTTTATGCCCGGCATGGCTATTATGAAGAAGAGCGGATTATTGGAAATAAGTACAGCGTTGATATTCACATCGAGTTGGACTTTGACCTGGCCGCAGAATCCGACAAACTCGAAGGAACGGTCAATTATGAGCGTATTTATGCCATTATTGCCGATGTAATGAGTATTGATGCCTTGTTATTAGAGCATCTGGCACATAAAATCATCCAGTCAGTTAAAAAGGAATATCCCAAAATAAGCAAAGTAACGGTAAAAGTAAGTAAGCACAACCCGCCCATTCGGGGGCTGTGTCAGCGGGCTTCCGTGATGCTCTCTGCCTGATGGTCATCCAGGAACAAAAAGCCGTGGGTGGTTCCATCGTCAAAATAAACCAGGTGTTTGCCAAGCAAATACATCACTTCAGGTTTGCGTATGTAGATGGGGATGCCCTCTACTACGTATGAAATATCGTTTTCGCCGGGTTGATCAAAGCCCAGGGTAAAATCCACACCCGAGCAGCCTTTGCCACCGTTTACGCCTATTCGCAACCCAAAGCCTTGTGGGACGTTTTTACTTTCGGCCATTTTCCTGATTTCACGGATAGCCTCTGAAGTGATTTTCACAGGTTCGATCATAGGCCAAAGAAAATAGTTAATTTTGAAACGATCGTTGGAGAATTAAAATCATTTATGAACACATTCACAGAATTAGCAAAAATACTTGGGCCTGCCTTGATTGTTTTGTATGCAGTATACCTGATGGTTCGTTCTTTTATGTCTGCCCGCCTTGAAGAGGTAAAAATTGAAACACGCCACAAAAACCAGGAGATCGTGGTGCCCATTCGATTGCAGGCATATGAGCGGATCACCTTGTTGCTGGAACGGATTTCGCCCAATCACCTGGTGTCCAGATTGAGCAATGCGGAACTTACTGCCCGGGAGTTTCAGCATATCATGATCGCAGAAATCCGGCAGGAGTTCAACCACAACCTGTCGCAACAATTGTATATGTCGGATGAAGCCTGGGCGTATGTGTCTGGTGCGGTAGAAGATACCATCACGATGATCAATGAGGCAGGTGCCGACATGGAAGAAGGCAGCAAGAGCTTTGAACTGGCACGTGTGCTTTTTGAAAAAGGGATGCAACGGGACTCCATTCACAATGCGTTGGGTTATCTGAAAAATGAAATAAGGGAAGTATTCTGATACCATATGTCAAACCGAGTGAACCGTATCTGGAAGATGACCCGCCGTGTGCTGACGGGAAATGAAAAAATTGCGCATTTGCTGACGGATGTCCGCAGGAAACTGGATAAACTGGGAGAGGAAAAGGAAGAGCGTTCACGGTTCATCTCATCGATTTCCATGATTGTCCGAATGATCAGGGCACATATAAACGGAAACTACCGGTCGTTTTCGATTCGCACCCTTACACTGTTGGTTTTTGGGCTGGTATACTTTGTAACGCCCACCGATCTGGTGCCCGATTTCCTGCCTGGCGTGGGCTTGATGGATGACTTTTCATTGATATATTACATATTAAAGAGTGTTTCGGAAGATATCGAAGCATTTCTTGTATGGGAAGCTGACAATACCGCCCTGACAAATGAAAATAATACGTAAATTTCCGCTACACCATTAAAAAAGCACAAAATGTCGAATAACAAAACAGCCTTGATCGCAGGAGCTACCGGCCTGGTAGGAAACGAACTTGTGCGTCTTTTATTGGGGGACAGTTATTACGACAAAGTGGTTGTTATTGGCAGACGTTCGTTGTTGATTGATAATGAAAGGCTTCAGGAAATCATTCTGGATGATTTTGATAAGCTGGATCAGTACAACGATTTATTCAATGTCCATCATGTGTTTTGTTGTCTTGGAACGACTCAAAAGAAGGCAGGCTCGAAGGAATTGTTCAGAAAAATTGACTTGGAGTATCCGGTAAAAATGGCCGAACTGGCAAAAGATAAACCCTTGTTTCAATCGTATCATGTCGTGACGGCTGTGGGGGCCTGCTCCGATTCTGCTCTTTATTACAATCAGGTAAAAGGGGAACTTGAAGACGCGTTGAAAGGAATGGGGTTGAAATCACTGAAAATATACCAGCCTTCTCTGTTACTGGGCAAAAGAGAGGACTTCAGGCTGCTTGAAGAAGTAGCCAAAGCCATTAGTTCCGTACTGTCATTTTTTGTGATCGGCAGTCGTCGTGGCCGGATATGGAGTATCCACGGACATGATGTGGCCAAGTCCATGGTACTTGTCGCCAAGCAGGAGCAGCACGGGCTTGAAGTTTTTGAGCCGAAACACATGATTCATCTAGTCCACGACCTGTGATCGCAGTTGTACAACGGGTAAGTGAAGCTTCGGTTTCCATTGAGGGAAAAATCAATGGACAAATAGGTCAGGGTCTGCTGATTTTGCTTGGAATAGGAGAAGGCGACGGACAGGAAGATATCGAGTGGCTAGTGGGCAAACTGGTAAACCTCCGCATATTTTCGGATAAAGACGATAAAATGAATTTGAGCTGCAAGGATGTGGCAGGTGGATATTTGGTGATCAGTCAGTTTACCTTGCATGCCAGTACCAAAAAGGGCAACCGGCCATCTTTTATTCAGGCGGCCCGGCCGGAAGTGGCCATCCCGCTTTATCAGCAATTTGTCGACCGACTGGAAGCAGAAGCCGGCAGACCCATCGCTACCGGACAGTTTGGGGCCGACATGAAAGTGTCGCTTGTCAATGACGGGCCGGTTACCATTCATATTGACACCCAAAACAAAAAATAACTTCTTGACGGTTCACTCTAACTTATTGGGTGTCATTGTGCTATTTTTGCACTCTTTTTAACAACCGTATATGGAGCACATTCGAAATTTCTGCATCATCGCACACATTGATCACGGCAAAAGCACACTGGCTGATCGATTGCTGGAGACGACTCAGACGGTCACGGCCCGCGAAATGCAGAACCAGCTACTGGACAATATGGATTTGGAGAGAGAGCGTGGCATAACCATTAAAAGCCATGCCATCCAAATGAACTATGTCTCAAACGGGACACCCTATGTGTTAAATCTGATCGACACGCCAGGCCACGTGGATTTTTCCTACGAAGTTTCACGCTCCATAGCTGCCTGTGAGGGTGCTTTGCTTATTGTAGATGCGTCACAGGGGATCGAAGCTCAGACCATTTCCAACCTCTACCTGGCCATCGAGCATAACCTGGAAGTAATACCGGTATTAAATAAAATTGACCTTCCCGGTGCCATGCCCGAGGAGGTTTCTGATCAGATCATTGATCTGTTGGGTTGTAGCAGGGAAGATATTATTCATGCCAGTGCCAAAGAGGGCATTGGGATTACGGATATACTGGAAGCCATTATCAAACGTGTGCCAGCTCCGAAAGGAGATCCCAATGAGCCACTCCAGGCAATGATTTTTGATTCGGTCTTTAACAGCTACCGGGGTATAGAGGTTTATTTCCGCGTATTCAACGGAACCATGAACAAAGGCGACAAAGTAAAATTTGTCAACACCGGAAAAACCTATGAGGCCGATGAAATCGGGGTATTACGGTTGGAACACGAACCTAAAAAATCGATAGGCGCAGGAAATGTAGGTTACCTGATTTCCGGAATAAAGGTGGCCAGGGAAGTAAAAGTGGGTGATACCATCACACACGTCGATCGACCCACCACCCGGATGGTGAAAGGTTTTGAAGACGTGAAACCCATGGTTTTTGCCGGGATTTATCCTGTCGATACCACGGAGTTTGAAGAGCTCCGCTCGTCCATGGAAAAGCTACAACTCAATGATGCTTCGTTGGTGTGGGAACCCGAAACCTCCGCTGCATTAGGGTTTGGTTTCCGGTGTGGTTTCCTGGGAATGCTTCACATGGAGATAATCCAGGAGCGTTTGGAGCGGGAATTCAATATGACGGTGATCACAACTGTTCCTTCGGTTAAATTCCATGCCATTAAAACGGATGGGAAAATAATTCCGGTAAGTGCTCCTTCGGAAATGCCGGACCCCACCACCATATCGCACATAGAAGAACCCTATATACGCGCACAGATCATTACCAAATCCGAATATATCGGGCCGGTTATCGCCTTGTGTATTGATAAGCGGGGGGAAATTAAAAACCAGGTATACCTGACGAGCGACAGGGTGGAGCTGTCGTTTGAATTGCCACTTGCCGAGATCGTTTTTGACTTTTTTGATAAATTGAAGACTATCTCACGAGGCTATGCTTCTCTCGATTATGAACTGACCGGCTATCGGCAGTCGCACCTGGTCAAACTCGATATCATGCTAAATGGCGAAAAAGTAGATGCTTTGTCTGCCATTGTCCATCGCGACAAGGCCTATGATTGGGGAAAACGACTATGTGAAAAACTGAAAGAGCTGTTACCGCGCCAGATGTTTGAAATTGCGATTCAGGCAGCCATCGGCACCAAAATCATTGCACGGGAAACCGTAAAGGCCCTTCGCAAAAACGTATTGGCCAAGTGTTACGGCGGAGACATCAGCCGGAAAAGAAAGCTTTTGGAAAAACAGAAAAAAGGAAAAAAACGGATGCGACAGGTGGGGAATGTAGAAATCCCACAAGAGGCATTTATGGCAGTATTGAAATTAGACTAACCACCACACGATCATGGCAACACAACTTGACGGAAAAAGGATTGCATCAGAGATACGGGATGAAATCACCCAGCGGGTCACACTCCTGCTCGATGAAGGAAAAAGAGCCCCGCATATCGCCATCATTTTGGTGGGTGATGACGGGGCGAGCCATACCTATGTCAATGCCAAGATTTCGGCTTGTAAGGGTGTGGGATTTGATTATACCTTGATGCAGTTTGCCAGGACGATTTCCGAAGAAAAGCTCATCAAGCATATCGAGTCGCTAAATGAAGACGAAGACATTGACGGGTTCATTGTTCAGCTTCCACTGCCGGACCATATTTCGGTAGAGCGGGTGACAGAAAAAATTTCACCTGCCAAGGACGTGGATGGATTTACCAACCAGAATTTCGGATCAATTGCATCCGAAAACCCTTTGCTGTTGCCGGCAACACCTTTTGGCGTGATGGAATTGCTGAAACGATACCAAATTGAAACCAAAGGCAAGCATTGTGTAGTGGTGGGTGCCAGCCGGATAGCCGGTGCGCCACTTAGTCTCATGCTTATGAAACAGGGACTTGCCACGGTCACGATCTGTCATAAATATACCGAAAACCTGGCGCAGCATACACGCCAGGCTGATATCCTGCTGGTGGCAGTGGGAAGGCCCGGACTGATTACGCGCGACATGGTCAAAGAAGGTGTGGTGATCGTGGATATTGGGACGACACGGATCGAAGACCCGGAGAGAAAAACAGGATTTCGCCTGGCCGGAGATGTCGATTTCAAGGAAGTGGAGCCGTTGGCAAGCCATATAACACCGGTACCGGGTGGTGTGGGTCCGATGACCATTGCTTCCCTGCTGCTAAATACCTTGAAGGCCTATGAAAACGGCAACCAGTAAGCCAGGGGAGATCATGCACACAGTGATACCGGTGATGGAATCTTTTTTGACCCTTCAGGGAGAAGGGTACCATACAGGCCGGTTGGCTTATTTTATTCGTACAGGAGGATGTGACGTAGGTTGTCATTGGTGTGATGTAAAGGAATCATGGGAAGCCGCCAGCCATGTGGGCATGACAGTCGATGAAATTCTGGAAGCGGTCAAAAAGGTAGAGGCAGACCGAATTGTGATTACGGGCGGTGAACCGCTTATGTACGACATGGATGTACTGACCATGGCATTAAAAGGTGGCAATAAAAAGACACACCTGGAAACATCGGGGGTATATCCATTATCAGGCGAATGGGACTGGATATGTTTTTCCCCAAAAAAATTTAAAGAGGCAAAAGAAGAATTTTACAGAAAGTCTGATGAGCTTAAGGTGGTGATCTACCATGAGTCGGACCTGGCATGGGCCGATAGGCAGGCAGACAAAATGCACGGAGAGGCGTTGCTTTTCCTTCAGCCGGAATGGTCACGCAAAGATCGGATTATGCCATTAATTGTCGAACATATCAAGTCAAATCCAAGATGGAGGGTATCTTTACAGACACACAAGTATCTGGATATACCCTGATTTGATGCATTTTAAAAGTACGTTATTCCTATTTTTGTTTGTTGCCTATCCATTTTTCATGGTTGGCCAGTCCGTGAACCTCTCCACTCAAAACGCACGGGCAATCAAGTATTACAACAAAGCGTTGGAAGAAATACGGGCGCGGGATTTTAACGAAGCGATATTCCTATACAAAAAGGCCATACGTTCCGACAGATATTTTTCAGAGGCCTATATGCGCCTGGGCAGCACGTACACGATGCTGATGGAAACCGATTCTGCCTATCACTATTATGATCGGTATCGCAAAATCACACCTGGAGATGCCATTCCCGCCCCCATGGTGTTGCTTTTGTCACGATTGTATTTTGAACGGGGTGAGTATGCAGTGGCTGATTCCACCTTGTCATTATTGGAAGAAAATGATTGGCGCAACGAACCCCAGGACAACCTGTTGCGGGAAAGTATTGTGTTTTCACGGGCACATCAGGGAGAGGCATCTGATTTGGATATCGAAGTATTGCCGCAGGCGGTAAATAAATTCTACACCCAGTATTTCCCGGCGGTCACAATTGATAATCGTACCTTGTTTTTTACAGCCCGGCAGGGTCTTGGCCTTTACGATGATGAAGACCTGTACCAGTCGGTAAATATAGACGGGATATGGCAGGAAGCCCAACTCGTTTCCCGGTCGGTAAGCTCCCGGTCCAATGAAGGTGCCTGTACGATTTCGGCAGATGGACGTACCCTGATTTTTACCTCATGTGAAGAAGGGAGGACGTTTGGAAGTTGTGATTTGTATATTTCCATGCGAGAGGGTGATGTGTGGGCAAAGCCGAAAAACATGGGGAAAGCTGTCAATTCAAAATATTGGGATTCACAGCCAAGTTTGAGTGCAGACGGCACAACATTGTATTTTTCCAGCAACCGGCCCGGTGGCCTGGGCCAGCGTGATGTGTGGGTCAGTTACCTGAATGGGGAAGAGTGGTCTGTTCCTGTCAATCTTGG
>JAOUOM010000623.1 GCA_029880385.1 Cyclobacteriaceae bacterium
CGTGAGGGATGCTTTGGCCAGGGTTTCGGTGTTAAGGCTTGGTTTGACAAAGACATTTTTCATGCCTACGGCACCGGTTTTCAGAAGTTTTACCGGACGCCAGATGCCCATGTTGTTGTCGGCTGGCCAGGGGTTCCAGTCAACCCAACCGATGGTCAGGTCGCCATTTACCGGCGGGATAATTTCAACGGCGAGCACGTTTTCGCCTTGTTTTACTTTGTCGGAAATAGCAAAATCAAACATTCGGAATGACTGTTCCATGGTATCCGATGATGCGACCTGCTGGCCATTGAGCCATACATTGGCGCGGTAATTTATTCCTTCAAACACGAGATTGTAGTAGTTGTCATTCCCTACTTCATCCAGGGTAAAGCTGGTACGATACCACCAGGGTACAGTGAAGGGTTCTTTTGGGATTTTGTCGAAATTATCGCCCATGAAGATGTCCTGATAGACGTTGTTGCGCACAAGGGCAGCCAGCACCGTCGATGGTACCGGTGTAGACTGCCACTCCCGGGTGTCAGTATCCGGTGTAGACAGGCTGCTCCCTTTCTGGTCCAGATTGGCCGAAGACTGGATTTGCCAGTCATTTTCGAGGGGGATAATGGCAGGTTCTGTATGCTTTTTCGTACCGCAGGCAACGAAAAAGACCACAAACGAAAGAAGTGCGTACTTCGCAATTCTGGATGATACATGTCTCATGGCTGAACTTTATTTAGTGTAACTGTTGGTTTTATGCGCCTTAAAAGTAAGGTATTGGCCAGCGATATCGCATCGGCGGGGTATGAAATATATCATTTCAACAATCCAGCACCAGGTGAGGCCAGCTGATGCAGGATCGCACCGCCTGACAGGGACAGAAACCTCCTGCGAAAGTTGGGTATTGAAACTGCCGGATTTTGTGCACTTTAGCTGGCAGCCCAACGCCACATCTGTATGAAAGAAAATTCACTTTACCGCAAACTCCTCATCGGCCTGGGTGCCGTAGGGCCGGGCCTCTTCCTTATTGGCTACAATATTGGGACGGGAAGTGTGACTACTATGGCCAAAACGGGGGCCGAACATGGGATGAGCCTGTTTTGGGCACTCCTGCTATCGAGCGTATTTACCTATGTGCTGATGGTGGCCTATGGCAAAGTTACGTTGGTGACGGGGCATACGGCTTTGTTTAACATCAATCGACAATTTCGTTACGGTCGGGTGCTTTCGCTTTATATCATTGTGGCACTGGTTGTCGGTGAGTTGCTGGCGTTGATGGGTGTGATGGGGATCGTAGCTGACCTGATCGCGGAGGGTATCCGCCTGGCGTTTGGTGGCCTGGAAATCCGCCAGGTATGGATTATACTCGTGATAGTGCTGCTGATGTTTGCCCTGGTTTGGTATGGGCGCTACCGCATGTTTGAAAAAATACTGACCGGTATTGTGGTGCTGATGGGACTGGCATTTGTGTTGGTTTTTTTTATGGTGAAACCCAGCCTTTCGGCCCTGATGATGGGCCTGGTTCCGGATATTCCCGATACACCGGGGGCATTGGGCCTGGTAGCTGCCATCACGGGGACGACCTGCTCGGCAGCAGTCTTTATCGTCCGCAGTACTGTAGTGGCTGAAAAGGGCTGGACTGTCCATGACCTGAAGACTGAAAAGAAAGATGCCTTTGTGTCGGCATTTACCATGCTACTCCTGAGCGGGGTAATTATGGCGGTGGCAGCCGGTACCCTGCATGTGATGGGGCAAAAACTCGACAATACCCTCGATATGATCCATTTGTTTGAGCCACTGGGGGGCAGGATGGCAGCCTTTCTGTTGATTATTGGCATTGCCGGGGCAGGCTTGTCGACGATATTTCCCATTGTATTGATTGCGCCCTGGTTGCTCTCGGACTATCGGGGCACCCCCCGCAACATCCGTTCGACTTTGTCAAGAATACTGGTAGGCGTGGCCTTGCTCTTTTCTTTTGGCATCGTGGTGCTGGATCAGCGCCCACCTTTATTGATGGTTTTTTCACAGGCGTTTCAGGCCTGTATCCTGCCTGCGGTGGCGGTTCCTGTC
>JAOUOM010000624.1 GCA_029880385.1 Cyclobacteriaceae bacterium
ACGGAAGCCGATTTGGAATAGTAAGCTTTGTCAGGACAAATATCCGATCCTGGTAGACGCCAGCAAATTGATTGCCGACCCTTCCGTCCGTAACCGGGCAACAGTAGGTGGTAACATTGCCCATGGGGATGCAGCCAACGATCAACCGGCTGTGATGCTGGCCATGCGTGCCACCATTGTGGCAGATGGACCCAATGGTAGAAAGTCCATTCCGATTGATGAATTTTTCCACGGTTTTTATATGACAGCTCTGGAACAATTTGATATCCTTACAGAAGTCCATTTTCCTGCACATAAAAAAGGGACAGGAAATGCCTACCACAAAATCGAGCGTAAAGTAGGTGACTATGCAGCCTCGGGCGTAGCGGTAAACCTCGTAATTGATGCCAATGAAGTCGTTCAGGAAATAGGCATCGGGCTTACCAATGTCAATTCCGTACCCATGCGCGTCGAGCGGGCCGAAGCCTTGCTGAAAGGACAGAAAATCACCGACGATCTGATCAACCAGGCCGGACAAATGGCCGCTGAGGACTGTAGTCCGAATTCTGACCTTCGGGGATCCGAAGCCTACAAGCGTTCCATTACCCGGGAACTGACCAAACGAATGATAACCAAAGCACTGGAACGTGCAAAAGCGTAAACATCGTAACGAAATGAAGAAAAAAATAACCATAACAATAAATGGAACCCCCTATTCCGAGGAGGTAGAGCCGCGGCTGTTGCTGATCCATTTCATTCGCGAAAACTGTAACCTTACCGGTTCACACATTGGTTGCGACACGTCCAATTGTGGTGCCTGTACCGTGCTGCTGGATGGGGAATCCGTAAAATCCTGTACCCTTTTTGCAGTCCAGGCCGATGGTTGTGAAATCACGACAGTTGAAGGACTGATGCAAAACGGTGCCTACCACCCGATCCAGGAAGGGTTTAAAGAAGAACATGGACTCCATTGCGGATTTTGTACGCCCGGTATGATGCTTCGTACCGTGGATTTCCTAAAGCACAACCCAAACCCGACAGAGGAAGAAATCCGATGGGGAATTTCGGGGAACCTATGCCGGTGTACCGGATACAACAATATAGTGAAGGCTATACAGCATGCAGCAAAAAAAATGCGGGAAGACGCAACGGCATGAGCCTGATTCATAAACCTTAAAACGAATTTAGTAAATGGAATTTACTTGTAAAACATCGAAAGAAATAGGGGGCATGGGCCATAGCCTGAAACGCAAGGAAGACGACCGTTTCCTTCAGGGAAAAGGTAACTATACCGATGACGTGAAGCTGCCCGGCATGCTTTATATGGATATCGTGAGGAGCCCGTATGCCTATGCCAAAATTAAAAATATCAACATCGACAAGGCCATGGCCATCGATGGGGTATTGGCTGTCATTACCGGCAGGGATCTAGAAAAATACAACCTTCACTGGATGCCAACCCTCCTGTCGGATACCCAGATGGTATTACCCACCGATACGGTGATGTACCAGTCGCAGGAGGTAGCGGCAGTTATCGCGACCAGTCGCTATGTGGCTGCCGATGGGGTAGAAGCGGTGGAAGTGGAATACGAGCCGATGAAGGCAGTCATCGATCCATACAAAGCCATGGAGGCAGATGCTCCAGTCCTCCGCCCTGACAAAGCGGGTAAAACAGACAATCACATTTATCACTGGGAAAAAGGGGACAGGGAAAAAACCGATGAGGTCTTTAAAAAGGCAGATGTAGTGGTCAAGGAAAAAGTATACCTGCCCAGGATACACGTCGCATCCATCGAGACGTGCGGCTGTGTCGCAGATTATAATCCGGTCACAAGCAAGCTGACTGTTTACATGACCACTCAGGCTCCTCATGCCATTCGAACCGTGATCGCACTGGTGGCCGGGCATGTCGGTTTGTCTGAAGAAAGGATTCGCGTCATCTCACCGGATATCGGGGGAGGATTTGGGGGCAAAGTACCGGTTTATCCCGGTTATGTTATCGCCATCGCTGCGTCGTTCCTTATCGGCAAGCCCGTAAAATGGATCGAAGACCGCAGTAGATCGGA
>JAOUOM010000625.1 GCA_029880385.1 Cyclobacteriaceae bacterium
GTATAAAGTCAAGTTTCGGAATACATCCTTATTTGATTTGCGTCTGAGGCGGCAGTACACGTATTTGTTTGAAGGGTTTGATCCCAGCGGCACGGGTGCGCTGAAGCTTCCGGACAACACCTATTATACCAACAATATGCTCATTGGCAGCTATGTGTCAGATGCCAGGAAACGGCTTTTTTATGAAATCCGCACACGTTCCGGACAATATTTTAATGGTTCGCGGATCAACGTCAATGCATCTATCGGCTACCGGTACCAACCCTATGGCTTTACGTCGCTGGATGTTACCCTCAACCGGATCCGCCTGCCCGTTCCCTATCAGTCGGCCAATCTCTATCTGATCGGCCCGCGGTTTGATTTTACGTTTACCAAAAAACTTTTCTGGACCACGTTTGTGCAATACAATAGCCAGATCGAAAACCTGAATATCAATTCGAGGTTGCAGTGGCGGTTTGCCCCTGTTTCGGACATGTTTCTGGTGTATACAGACAACTATTATGCATACAACGACCAGCGTGGCTGGCTGACATTTGGTGCGCCCAAGGTCCGGGCTCTTGTTTTTAAATTTACCTATTGGTTAAATATCTGATCCATGGAATATACGGTTGCAAAAGCGATTCTCACTGAATGGACCAAAGGCGAAAGCCTGCTACGGCACGCACGTTCTGTCGAACTGGTCATGCGGGCCTATGCTACGCATTTTGATGCGGACGAAGAGGAATGGGCCATTACGGGCATGCTACACGATGCCGACTATGAGGCTTATCCCGATCAACACCCTCACCTGGTTGTGAACAAACTGCGCGAACTAGGGGAGGAAAAGATGGCGCATGCCATTTCGGCTCATTATACCAAATGGGGGGTAGCCTATGAAACCCTGCTGGACAAGGCATTGCTGGCTTGTGATGAACTGACGGGCTTTATTATTGCCTGTTGCCAGGTGCGGCCGGACGGTATCGCGACCCTTACGCCCAAATCGGTAATGAAAAAATTGAAGCAGAAGGGTTTTGCAGCTTCCGTCGATCGGGATGAAATACAAAAAGGAGTGGAACTGTTGGGGGTGGACATAAACGGGCATATCCAGTTTATTATCGACGTGATCCGGCAAAACCGCGAAGAACTGGGGGTATAACGAAGGCTGGAACGAATGCCTGTAACGGAAAGGGCAGGTGCCGTTTATCCAATTGCTGTAAACATTTTCATTCAAAAGGTGTAATTTTTCGCAGAACTAGCTAGGCAAGATGTATGGAAAAACAGAAAATTTATGCGTCACATGAGGTAAAAACCGTGCGTGCGTTTTACCAGGACCTGATACGGGATTTTCCACCCAAAGGAAAGATAATCGACTGGCTCACCGATATGACCGAACATTTCTGGCGGGCCTATCAGATGGCTGATCCACACATCACGGTACAGGTGAGTAATTTTCATCCGCCGCTGATTGGGGCTTCCAAAGAATCCATTTTTGCTGCGGCACTTTCCCGGTCAGATTTTGAGGCGATCATACTGGCTGAATATGGCTACATCAGCTGGCAGGAGATAAAGGAAAAGAAGTCCTTTGACGAGGTATTTGAGCGTGCGGTGGACTGTGTGGTGCGTGGGCGTGTATTTGAACTGGGGCAGTTACTGGATCAAAATCCCGGACTCATCGATCAAAAATCGCAGTTTGGCCATGAGGCATCCCTTATCCATTATGTGGCAGCAAATGGTGTGGAGCTGTGGCGCCAGCTGGTGCCAGCCAATGCAGCTGAAATCCTTAAGCTACTCCTGGTAAAAGGTGCCAATCCAGGCCCTAACAATCGCCTGATGGGCGGTACCTCACTCTTGTCGCTAATCGAGACCAGCGAACACCTGATGATGGCAGGGATATCCGATGAGCTGCTCGAAATCCTGGAGGCGTATGGCTGATGGCCTGGCGGTTTTGTCCGAAAAAATGTACATTTAGGGAAGAAGATGAATGACCGGATCAAAGCCCTCTATCAAAGTGAAATCATGCGCCATGCAAAAAACCCGTCGCACGAAGGGGAATTGGCCGGGGCA
>JAOUOM010000626.1 GCA_029880385.1 Cyclobacteriaceae bacterium
GAGTTCGGATTCAGGATTTACATTTTTAAGTACAATCGGTTTTATAAGTCTGGATATCGCTTCGGATGGGGCACCGGTGACTATTTCTGCCCCCCGGCTTTTGGCATCATCCAGTAGTGACGTAAGTCGCTCTGTATGTTTTTGAGTGGCAATACGTGCATAGTCTGTAGTAAAAGCGTCTTCCCGGTCATAGAGTGTGGCGATGGATTGTGTCAACGCTTCCAGAAAGGAGTCGGCGATAGCGTGGTGAACAAAAACATAGTCCGGGGCGATGCAAGTCTGGCCACAATTCACAAATTTTCCCCAGGCAATACGCCGGGCAGCCGTTTTGACAGAAGCTGTCTGGTCTACAATGGTGGGGGATTTTCCTCCCAGCTCCAATGTGACGGATGCAAGGTTTTGGGCGGCGGCAGCCATTACGTGTTTGCCTACATCGGGTGAGCCGGTAAAAAAGATATGGTCAAACGGAAGTTTCAACAGTTCCCTGCTGGTTTCCACACCCCCTTCCATGACGGCTACTTCCTGTTCGTCGAAAAGGGAAGCGATGATTTTTTGGAGCAGGGCTGAAGTATGCGGTGTATGCTCGGATGGTTTGATAAGTACCGTGTTGCCCGCAGCGATTGCCGAGACCAGGGGCCCCAGGGTGAGATTGACCGGATAATTCCACGGGGAAATTATGAGGCAAACCCCTTTGGGTTCATAGGCGATGTATGACCGGGAACCTAGAAAAGCGAGGGGGGTATCGACAAGATGGTTTTTTGTCCAGCTTTTCAGGTTTTTTAATGCCAGTTTGATTTCACTAACTACCGGATAGATTTCGATAAGGTCGGTTTCGGCAATGGGCTTGTTCATGTCTGCATGCAGGGCTTCCCGTATTTGCTGGCGGAAGGTAATTTCAAGTGCCCGCTTCAGTTTCTTTAATTTTTCCTTTCGTTGACGGACGGATTGATTTGCGACGATATATTGATGTTTCTTTTGTGCTTCAAAAACTGAAATCAAATGGTTGGCAGGAGTATTTTGGCTCATTGAGAATTGGTTTTATGTATCAAGCAATATATGGTTTTTTCTGTTCGCCTAAATGAATCAAACAGGGACCGGAATAAGATTTTAGCCGTTTAAGAGATGTTGTCAACTATTATCACGCGAACTTTCTTAATATTGTGGCAGCATCCTGGTTTTGGGATCTATCTGATTATTTAATCCAGAAATCTACAATTTCCTTTACATATGAGCAAAATCGACGTGCAAAAGAAACGACTAAAAGCAGCACAAAACAGTTTTGAAAAAATACCGGTAGCCATTTTTGACGAGGCCCTTCATGCGTCAAAACAGATTGCCGGCGAAATAGCAGACCTGATCAGGGAACGACAGAAAGGGGGGAAAAATGCTGTGTTGGGGCTTGCAACCGGATCCTCACCCATACGTGTGTACGACGAATTGGTCAGGCTGCACAAAGAAGAGGGTTTGAGTTTTCAAAATGTCATCACATTCAACCTGGATGAATATTTTCCTATGCAGCCAGAGGAACTGCAAAGTTATGTCCGCTTTATGAATGAGCATTTATTTGATCATATCGATATTAAAAAGGAAAACATTCATATACCGGATGGCACGAAATCAATGGAAGAAGTACCCGCTTTTTGCCATGCCTATGAGCAGGCAATAGAGGATGCCGGGGGACTGGATATCCAGATTTTGGGTATAGGGCGGACCGGTCATATCGGTTTTAATGAGCCGGGCTCTTCACGCAAAAGCCAGACACGTATGATCACCCTCGATCACATGACGCGAATTGATGCGGCGAGTGATTTTTTTGGTGAAGAAAATGTGCCACGAAGGGCAATCACAATGGGTGTGGGAACCATATTAAAAGCCCGAAAAATCATATTAATGGCCTGGGGTGAAGGAAAAGCTTCTATTATACGTCGTACGGTAGAAGGGGAAATGTCTGCCCAGGTTCCGGCTACATTTCTACAGGAGCACCCCGATGCCGTAATCGTTTTGGATGGTGCCAGTTCGTCGGGCTTGTTACGCACATTG
>JAOUOM010000060.1 GCA_029880385.1 Cyclobacteriaceae bacterium
ACCCTTCTCCCGCAGGTAGGATTCCAGGATCACCGGATAGGATGTGGCAATGTTTTTACCCTGAAAATAAGCAAGGCCTTCATAAGCCACTTCCCGCGAAACAGCCAAGGACAAACGGCATTTTGAAAAACCCAAAGGCTTTACCTCCCGAACATTCCTTCCGGATTCAATCCAGACATTTTGACCGATAATGCCCAAATCTGCCACACCATCCTCTACGTAGCCCGGTATATCATCATCGCGCAGGAACAAAAATTCCACCGGAAAATTGGAAGATACTGATTTGAGCTTTTTAACGCCGTTATTGAACTTGATGCCGCACTCTTTAAAAAGTTTCAGCGAATCCTCACTCAACCTGCCGGATTTTTGTATTGCAATTTTTAATGTTTCCATGCGGAAATGCTATTTGGTTTTAATCTACGAAATGTTTGGGCAAAAATGAATGTCTGTTTGTGGCAAAAAGCCATTATCCCCGCATTAGTGGGAATGATGATGGGCAATATGGATACATGGGGCTGGCATCACGCTGCAAAAATAACGAGTGGCGTCACCTGTACAAGTTCAAACAAAAAAAAGAGGGCTCCTGCCCTCATTATTTTTTAAGTATCCAGGCGCATGGTCCACACAGGCCGTTTGGCATGATTGACAACATCCTCGGCAATACTACCGGTTAGGAAGTGGTTAAACCCTTTACGCTGGTTGGTGCCTAAGGCGATCATGTCAGCATGGGCATCTTCGGCATAGTAGATGATGCCATCTTCCTCATTGGTATAGTTATAAATATCGGTTGTATAATTCTTCAGGTCATATTGAGCAACAAAAGAGGCCATCTGCTCCCGGTCGTGTCTGTCTGTGGTGAAATTGGCAGGTGTATTGATTTTTACAATCTTGAGTGTGGCGTCAAATATCTGCTGAAGGTCGACCACCCTAGACACAAAGTCTGCGTTCAGGTCATGAAAATTCGACGCAAAAACGATATGCTTTATATCGTCAATTTTTGCTTTTTCCTTTAGGGTAATGACCGGGCAGGTAGCCGTGCGTACTACGCGTTCGGCATTTGATCCCACCAGGTATTCATCTATACCTTCCGCCCCGGAAGTACCCATTACCACCATATCCACGGCTACATCGGCCACTTCCTGCGCCAGGCTGTCATAGGGGCTGCCCAGATGTATTTTATACGTCATGGGGGCATTGTAGGGATTTGAAGCCATCTTCTCTTCCAGTTTTTCTCTTACCAGCTGGATTAATTTTGTGAAATACACATTTTCCAACGGATCCATTGACGTAGCCCCCATGGTTTTTAACCGGGATTCGGAAGGGTGCTCTATTACATTATACATCAGGACTTCCTTTGCCTTTGATTTTTCAGCAATCTGAAGTGCGAAATCCAATGCGTGATCGGCTATTTCAGTAAAGTCGTAGGGGACAAGTATTCGGTTCATTTTCGGATATTTTTATTGGCCAAATCTACGAAATATTTCACCAAGCAGCTAATTAAAACATCCAATCCGGGAAGTTTGGACGGAGCCGGGCAACTACTTACCAGTCCACTTTATCAAGCCCGTGTTTTTCCAGGTAAAGATTGGCTTTGCTAAAATGATGACAGCCGAAAAAACCCCGGTGTACTGACAATGGTGACGGGTGTGGGGCCTCAAGTACCAAATGCCGGGAACGGTCGATCATGGCACCTTTCTTTTGTGCATAGCTCCCCCATAGCATAAACACCAGGTTTTCTTTATTTTCAGAAAGCAAAGAAATCACACGATCCGTAAATTGTTCCCATCCTTTTCCCTGATGGGAGCCTGGCTGCCCATCCCGTACGGTGAGGGTGGCATTAAGCAACAGGATTCCCTGCGTGGCCCATCGCTGCAGGTTGCCGGAGACAGGGATTTCCAACCCCAAATCGTTTTTTATTTCCTTATATATATTGCGTAATGACGGAGGCAAAGGCACCCCATCATTGACAGAAAAACACAGCCCGTGGGCCTGGCCCGGTCCATGGTAGGGATCCTGTCCGAGGATCACGATGCGTGTTTTTTCATAGGGACTAAATTCGAATGACCGAAAAACCTGACTACCAGGCGGATAGATACGACGTGAATTATACTCTTCCTTCACGAAAAAAACCAGTTCAGTAAAGTACGCTTTCTCAAATTCCTCAGCCAATATAGCTTTCCATCCAGACTCAATTCTTACATCCATAATTGGATCATAAACTTTAGCATTAAATGCTGGTAAATTAAATGTAAATTCTTATAAATTACCCCCGATTCGTATGCACAACATAACGACAGATATCACCAAAGGAGTAAAAGTAACGGTAGAAACCGAATACCACCCCGAGTACTCCAATCCCGTACAACAACATTATGTGTTTACGTACCGGATCACTATTGAAAACCTGGGCGATAAAACGATTCAATTAAAATCGCGCCATTGGGAAATAGTGGATAGTATTTACCCAAAACGGGAAATAGACGGTGAAGGTGTTGTGGGAAAACAGCCGGTATTGGATCCCGGTGAAATACACCAATATGTTTCCGGATGCAACCTTCGGTCTGGTATAGGCAAAATGTTTGGCTATTATACTATGGAACGGATAAGCGACGGCAGGCGGTTTTTTGTGAATATTCCGGAGTTTACAATGGTTGTGCCAATGAGGCTTAATTAATCAACGAATATTGGCCCCGGAACCTTTATTTACCCTGTACGCCTACCTAAAGTATTTCATCAAGGCAAAAGGTGCACACGGCCTTCATTCCCCGTTTTTATTTGAGCTTTACAACCAGGTAATTGTCCCCAGTAAACGCAAGCCAAACGCGCAAATAGAATCGCTTAGAAACGAATTACTTGCCAATAAAAACACAATCCGGCACGTGGACTTTAAGTCAGGCCGGGTAGCCCAGCGCCCCATCTCCCACTTGGCGGCAAACTCACTTAGTACTCCCCGCTTCTCTTCATTCCTTGTCAGGCTTTGTGAATTCCTTTCCTGTTCGTCGGTATTGGAAACCGGCACAAACCTTGGGATCAATGCCCTATACCTGTCCACGGCTGCCACGGTCAAAAAAGTAAGTACGCTGGAAGGCAACCCCGAATTGACTACCCTGGCCCGTCAGCTGGCTCATCAGGTAGGTTCTACAAACATCACTTTCACAACAGGCCTCCTGGCCGACACATTTGAAAAACTGGTACACGAGGCCAAACCGGAATTGGTTTTTCTGGATGCAGACCACCGTAGTGCTGCCCTCGACACCTGTATTCAGACGTTGATCCCCCATTTCCCATCCATTCAGGCCATTGTCATTCATGACATTTATTGGTCCCGGGACATGCATGTCTATTGGAACTCCCTGGTCAACGACCCCCGTATACCCCTGACGGTTGATATTTTTCAGGCCGGTATACTTTTCCCTCAGGTAAACATGGAAAAACAGCATTTTACCATTAAATTTTAGCCCCTTCATTATTTTTACCATGTCGGGATGACTAGTTTTGTGACCTATTTTTTAGCACGAATCGATTATGACAGAGCAACAACAGGAAGATACCCTGCAAAACGAAAATGAAAACAAATCGAGTAAAAGGAGTATCATCGTTACGTCCATCCTTCTTTTACTGATTACCGCCGTGGTGGTACTAATCATTCAGCGCTATAACCTGGCCGCCAAAAACGAACAACAGGAAAAAGCATTGACCCAGTCATTCCTGCAACTGGATTCATTGTCAAATGAACTGGACGAACGAATCCTTACCATCTCAAAACTGGGGGGTGAGGTTGACACCCTGCTCAGTATCAAAGCACAGCTGGAAGCAGAAAAATCAGATCTAATGGATCGCGACAAAAGAAGCCAGCAAAGCATCCGCAGTTTGAAGGATAAGGTAGAAGGCTACCGGGAACTTTTATTGATCAAAGACGAGGAAATCAAACAACTCACGCTTATAAATGAACAACTTTTATCTGAAAACAGCGAGCTGAAAGTGGAAACACAGGAGCTGAATCAATCCATTCGCTCCATTAGCCAGCAAAAAGATGACCTGAACAAACAAATGGAACTGGTAGCACAGTTGACCATTCAGGACATGACCGTATATGCCGTAAGCGAAAGCGGAAGTGAGCGGTCAGATGAGTTTCGCAACCGCAACATCAAGCAGCTGAAAATCCAGTTCAGTATAAGTGAAAACAAGGTAGCGCCTATTGAAGGAAAAGAACTGCTGATACGCATCACTGCCCCGGATGGCAATGTGTTGTTTGACGTAACCCGCGGTTCGGGCACCTTTATGTTTAAAGGCAGGGAATTATTTTACACGGCCAAGAAAGAAATCCTCTACGACCGGGCCAAACAACAGGTGATTGTCTTTTATGAAAAAGGAAGTGATTATGCAATTGGTATGCATACCGTAGAAGTGTATACCGATGATTACCTGATGGGCAAAGGAACATTTCAGGTAAAATCCTGACCGGAAAGATGCTTTGAAGGGATTTAGTTAAAGGACTGTTGAAAATAATGAATTTATAGCTAGCTTTGCGCTTCTATTTTAAAGTACAACACAATTACAATGAAAAAACACTACGAGACAGTATTCATTTTAACTCCCGTTTTGTCTGATGCTCAGATGAAGGATGCTGTCGCTAAATTCAAGCAAGTACTGTTGGATAATGGTGCTGAAATCGTTAATGACGAAAATTGGGGCCTGAAAAAACTGGCCTACCCTATCCAACACAAAAGCACAGGGTTTTACCACCTTTTTGAATTTGAAGCAGAGCCTTCTGCGATAGCGATACTGGAGACCGAGTACAAAAGGGACGAGAAAATCATGCGGTTCCTTACCACTGCACTTGACAAACATGCCATCATCTACAACGCACGTAGAAGAAAAGGAGAATTCAACAAACCAAAAGAAGAGGAGGCTAAATCATGACACTTCAAAACGAACCAATCAACCGGGATCAAAACCAAAAAAAGTATTGCCGGTTCAAGAAAAACGGAATCAAATACATTGATTACAAAGACGAAAAGTTCCTGTTGAAATTTGTCAACGAACAAGGTAAAATACTTCCCCGACGGATCACAGGCACAAGCCTGAAATACCAGCGAAAAGTAGCCCAGGCGATTAAAAAAGCAAGGCACATTGGCTTGCTTCCGTACGTTGCAGATTCTTTAAAATAAGTAGACATGGAAATAATTCTAAAAGAAGATATAAAAGGGCTTGGCTACAAAAATGATATTGTAGCTGTTAAGCCGGGATATGGAAGAAATTACCTTATCCCACAGGGGATGGCTATCCTTGCCAATAAATCCAACCGTAAAATTGTCGGGGAAAACATCCGACAGGCAGCCCACAAGGCAGAGAAAGCCTTAAAAGATGCCCAAAGTATGGCGGAGAGAATTGGTGAACTTACGTTGGAATTGAAAACCAAAGCCGGTGAAAGCGGAAAAATATTTGGTGCCGTTACGGTACTTCAGGTTTCCGATGCGCTTGCTGCCAAAGGGTATGAGATCGACAGGAAAAAGATTACCCTCCCCCACCAGATAAAGGAAATCGGAGAGCACACGGCCATTCTTGATTTGCACAAGGAAGTGCACCACAAAATCAAATTGGATGTAGTTGCCGAATAAACTGAATTCATTAATTTTACGAAACCCTGGCCATACAGCCAGGGTTTTTTTATTATCTTAAACACCATGTTTACACTCGATTTTAACGTCCCCGTTTCAAAGACAAAGATCAGCCTCAAAGACCCCATTATCCTGTTGGGTTCCTGTTTTTCAGAGTCAATCGGAAGGCAGCTGGAAACCCATAAATTCCAAACCCTCGTCAATCCCTTTGGCACCATTTACAATCCTGCCTCGATTTTCCAAATGCTCTATCCCGAACTTACGGATATCGAGAAAAAAATCATTAAGGTACATGGCATCTATCACTACTGGCACGGACATTCCACACTTTCCGCCCTTACGCTTGATGAACTGATTAAAAATATCGTATCCAAACACCGGTTGTTACAGAAATCATTGCAAAGCAGTAACTGGATCATCGTCACACCCGGTACCTCATGGGTGTACCGCCTCAAAACAACCGGCGAAGTGGTGGCAAATTGCCACAAAGTTCCGCCCTATACCTTTACCAAGGAATTGCTGGATGTATCAACAATTGTTGAATCATTTGCCCGCGTATGGAACATCATCCAGCAAAAAAAACCATCCATACAGGCGATGTTTACCGTAAGCCCCGTCCGGCATATACGGGACGGACTAGTAGAAAACAACCGCTCCAAAGCCATACTCATTCAGGCTGTCCATGAAATTGTCAGCTCACAGCCCAATTGCCATTATTTTCCCTCCTACGAAATTGTGAACGACGAACTACGTGACTACCGTTTTTTTGATACTGACCTTGTCCATCCCAATTCGATCGCCATCGAATACATCTGGCAACGGCTGAAGGAATCCTATTTTGACTCCCCTACCCAGCAATTTGTAGATAAATGGGCCAAAATCCACAAAGCAATCCAGCACAAACCCTTTTATCCTTCCTCCGAACTGCATCAGAAATTTTTAAAAGAAACTATTGCCAAAATTAAAGGGTTAGAAGATCAGGCAGATGTTTCCCGTGAACTGAAACATCTGCAAAACCAATTGATCAACGGATGAAATACATCACAGCCGTATTTGTCACAATTCTCTTATATTCCTGCACGTCCACAACCCAGTACCCCATGAAAAACCACCTGGCACAAAGCACTTCCCCCTATTTGCAACAGCATGTAAATAACCCGGTTGACTGGTACCCCTGGGGACCGGAAGCACTGGAGCGTGCAAAACAGGAAGACAAACCCATTTTAGTAAGCATCGGCTACTCATCCTGCCACTGGTGCCATGTAATGGCGCATGAATCATTTGAGGATGATTCGGTGGCCGATCTCATGAATCGGTATTTTATCAATATCAAAGTAGACAGAGAAGAGCGGCCCGATGTTGACCAGGTCTATATGGACGCCATCCATGCCATGGGATTACAGGGAGGGTGGCCGCTCAATGTTTTTCTGACTCCCGACCAAAAACCATTTTATGGCGGCACATATTTCCCAAAAGAAGGCTGGAAAAAGCTCCTCGTAAGCGTAGCAAATGCCTTTGAGCAAAACCGGGCTAAAATCGAAGAATCCTCCGACTTGTTTGCCCGTGCCCTCTCAACCAGTATTTCTGAGCAATATGAGTTGACAGAACCCATGCCTGTTACGGTCGATGCGCTACTTTCAGGCTATAACGTACTCCGTCCATCTTTTGACCCTATATGGGGTGGCCTGCAAAAAGCACCCAAATTCCCCATGCCCTCCATCTGGAATTACCTCAACAATCTCTACCATGCGACCCAAAACCCCGAAGCGAAAGATCATTTCCTGTTCACCCTGGACAAAATTTATCAGGGCGGCATCTATGACCATGTGGGGGGCGGATTTTCCCGCTACTCGGTAGATGCCGAATGGCATGTGCCACATTTCGAAAAAATGCTTTATGACAATGGCCAGCTGCTAAGCGTTTACGCCGCCGGTTACAAGCTGTCCGGAATGGAATCCTATCAACACGTATTGCTCCAAACCATCGACTGGCTGAAACGGGAAATGCTGGACAAGGAGGGTGGTTTTTATGCAGCCCTTGATGCTGACAGTGAAGGGGTGGAAGGAAAATTTTACACCTGGTCATACGATGAAATTCTGGAATTGACAGGCAAGGATGCTGATTTGATTGTAGCGTGCTATGATGTATCCGAAAAAGGGAATTGGGAAGGCACCAATGTACTCCGTTTACAACCGGATTGGGAGAAAGTGGCGGCAGAACTGGGCTATGATCCCCGTCAGGCGGAGGAAGCACTTCAGCGATTTCAGGAATCTGCCCTGCGAAAGCGCGGATTGCGGGTGAGGCCGGGAAGGGACGACAAAAAAATTGCAGGATGGAACGGATTGGCCTTAACCGGGCTTCTGGACGCATATCAGGCTTTGCAGGACAGCTCCATTTTGACCCTGGCAAAGGAAACGTATGCATTCATTGGCGAAAAAATGATTTCGGATGGCGTACTCCGGCACGTGGATGGACAAACCATCGAAGGATTTGCCGATGATTATGCTGCTGTTATCCAGTCATTTATCACCTATTACCAAACGACATTCGACGAAGGTGCCTTGCAGGCAGCCCGCAACCTTACCGGACGTATGTTGAGTCATTTTTATGATCCGGACGAACAGCTGTTTTACTATAGTTCGGCCGAAGCCGAAAGCCTGATCGCACGGAAAAAAGAGTTTTTTG
>JAOUOM010000061.1 GCA_029880385.1 Cyclobacteriaceae bacterium
ATCTTCTACGGCATGATCAGAGAACTCCAAAACATAACTCATAAACCTAGCAATTCATTGATCTGATCAGGAGTGGTAGCCTTTGTAGTTTTTCCTGCTTCAATTTGACTCAGGCTTTCCTTTATCCGCTTGACCATTTCCGCATTGAAGTAAAGATCATCCGCTTCAACGGGAGTTAATG
This sequence comes from Cyclobacteriaceae bacterium, assembly GCA_029880385.1. Taxonomy (GTDB): domain Bacteria; phylum Bacteroidota; class Bacteroidia; order Cytophagales; family Cyclobacteriaceae; genus JAOUOM01. The sequence goes on from JAOUOM010000061.1 coordinate 182, forward strand.
CGTATGATTTATCTTTTCCCCGCTGAACAATAATTTGTTCTCCCTGATCTGCTCGCTCAAAATACTTCTTTTGATTTTGTCTAAATTCCCTACTGCTAATCACCAACATAGTAATAGTATTAAATGTACCAATATGGTACAAATATACGATATTTTTGATACCTATTATCAACCAATCAAGTGTCATGCGTCCTCTAAAAGTTTTCGATCAATCAAACTTAAAATAGTTATAGAAAAAGACCTGGATTTAATCACAGTACCTTGCGGTAGCAGGTGGTCTATTGAAGGATGCCATCTTCAAGGAGATTCTCAAAGAATTTTATGACCCTTTTTTTATCCACTCGTAAACCCGTTTCTACGCAGTTCGCTAGGAGTATTGATTCTGAGGATTCTAATGACATTTCACTAAATAGACCATAGCCAGATTCAACTGAACAACTGGAACATTTGGAGGGAAAAAGTTCGAAGTAGTAAATCTCATCGTTTGCTTTTATTTCAAAACATGATTTTGGTTTTCGCTGACCTAGAATCTGATCTCCCTCATCAATGCTGATGTCACATGATTCATAAGCCACCGCATTTGTGGAATCCGCTTGTGCTAGTCTCAACTCCTTTCCCATCTCTAAAAACGCTAGCCCCATGCCAACGGAAAGCGTAAGATCCTTGTCCTCCATCCTTATGATTTTAACAATTAATCCATCAGATGACTGTCCAAAACCTATGGAGTACAAACAACTAATCAAAACAAAGAGTAGTCCTAGTCTTTTCATGCTTTATATCAATATCCCCCTGCTGGCGCACGCGTGTCGCGTGTGTCCAAATCAAATCCAGTCATGCCCATCAGATAAAATCAATTTCCAATAAACCCATTCCATGGCTGCCGCAAGCCTGCCACATGTGGACTTCCGATCCATCGTAAAGATACACTTCGCATCTAACTGGTGCAAGTGCCGCGGACCGGGCACGCTACAATGCGCTGCAGCTCCCTCCCAGCCCCGGCAGCAGCGGCATCCTTTCCGTTGCGGTGGCGTTTTGGCAGGGTGGCAGGAAAGATACAGCGGATGACGGGTAGCCCCGGTGCCAGGGTGCCTGCCCCGGCCGCTCCAACCTCTGTTGTTTCGTCGCCGGTACCATCGGCTACAGCCGGTATTTTTTGAACGGTTGACGATTGTGACCATTTTTATTTTATTTAGTGACCATGCCCCCGGCAAAAACACACGAGACGAACCGCAAACAATGAATAGACCGAGATACGTTTGGATGGGATGGGCCATGGGCCTGCTATGGCTGGCTGGTGCAGGTCTGTCGGCCTGCCACGACGATAAAGTAGACTTCAATACAGAGGTACGGCCTATCCTCAATAAACACTGCGTGAGCTGCCATGGAGGTGTGAAACAATCGGGAGGGTTTGGCCTGGTCTTTCGCGACATGGCACTGGGCAAAACCAAAAACGGCAAAACGGGCATCGTGCCCGGCCACCCGGATCAAAGTGAACTAATCGCGCGGATCACGCACAAAGACCCGGCCATGCGGATGCCCCTCGATGGCCAGCCCCTTGCCGTACAGGATATCAAAACGCTGACCCGCTGGATCCGGCAGGGTGCCGAATGGGACGACCACTGGGCATACAAACCCCCTCAAACTCCCCCCCTGCCCCCGGATCGCAGTAATTGGGCCCGGAATGAAATCGACCGGTTTGTCGGCGCAAAAATGAAGGAGAAAGGCCTCCAGCCTGCCCCTGAGGCAGACAGGCAGGATCTGGTAAGAAGGCTCTTCCTCGATGTGACCGGCCTGCCCCCCTCCCCACAACAGGTGGCGCAATTTGTCAATGACCCGCGTGCTACTGCCTATGAATGGCTGGTAGACTCGCTCCTGGCCTCGCCCCACTTTGGCGAGCACTGGGCCAGTATGTGGCTGGACCTGGCACGCTATGCCGACTCCAAAGGCTATGAAAAAGACTCACGCCGCGATATCTGGAGGTACCGCGACTGGGTAATCCGCGCATTCAATGACGACATGCCCTTCGACCAGTTTACGATCGAACAACTGGCGGGTGACCTGCTGCCCAACCCTACAACAGACCAGCTGGTGGCAACGGCATTTCACCGGAACACGCTCAATAATGGCGAAGGGGGTACTGATAACGAAGAGTACCGCATCGCCTCGGTAATCGACCGGGTCAATACGACCTGGGAAACCTGGCAATCGACCACCATGAACTGCGTACAGTGCCACAGCCATCCGTACGACCCTATCCGACAGGAAGAATACTATGCATCGTTTGCATTTTTTAACAATACGGCCGATTGGGACGTGCCCTCCGACCAGCCCCTGCTCAAGGACCTGAACGAAACGGACCAGGGTACGCTGGAAGAAATAAAGGCCTGGATTGATGCACAAGCGGCCACCCCGGGTGCAGCGGCCAAATGGGAAAAATTTATTCGTGTGGGTGAACCCAAACTGCGCCCGGAAGATTTTGCCGAAACCGAAAAAGCCATACATCACAACCGGGGCGACCAGGATTATATGCAGGTGTTTGACGGGGCCGTGCTAAAAATAAGCCGTGTCCCCCTCGGCCATGCCGACCGTATCTATGTCAACTACCGGCAAGGGACAGAGGCTACGGCCACCCTCCGCATACACACCGACAGTCCGGACGGACCGGTCATCGGAAGTGCCCGCCTCCATAAAACCGGCTGGTTTACCAACCTGGCCATACCCCTGGCAGATCCGCCCCTGATGGCTGACCTCTATATCCGGATCGAAAGTGAATCAGACGATTACTCCTGTTTCATCGACGGTTTCCTGCCCGGGGAAAAATTGCCCGGCCGTGACCAGGCGGAGCAGGATGTCATATATGAAAAAATCGACAGGCTGATAAATGCCCCGGCTACGGGAACTACGCCCATCATGGTAGAAAAACCCGACAGCCACAGCCGCACGACCCGGGTATTTGTACGTGGCAACTGGCAGGTAAAAGGCGATCGTGCCACACCGGGAATCCCGGCGATGTTTGTCACCGACGAACGGGCTTTTACCAACCGCCTCGATCTGGCCCGCTGGCTGGTGAGCGACCAAAACCCCCTTACTGCACGGGTGATGGTCAATCGGGTATGGGCACGAATCTTTGGCAAAGGGATCGTGGAAACGGTGGAAGATTTTGGTGCCCTGGGCGACCCGCCATCCCATCCCGAACTGCTCGACTGGCTGGCTGTCGATTTTTCGGTTTCCAACCAGTGGCATATCAAAGCACTGGTCAAGAAAATGGTCATGTCGGCTACCTACCGGCAAAGCAGTGTGGCGTCGCCAAAAAGCAACGAAACCGATCCGTATAACAGGTACCTCTCGCATAGCACACGGGTAAGGCTTTCGGCTGAACAAATCCGTGACCAGGTGCTGGCTGTATCGGGCCTGCTAAACACCAACATGTATGGCCCCAGTGTGATGCCCCTACAACCCGAGGGGATATGGAACGTCGTATATAGTGATGAAAAATGGGAAACCAGTGAAGGGGGAGATGCCTACCGAAGGGCTGTTTACACCTATCTGAGAAGGTCGAGCCCTTACCCTTCGTTTCTGTCTTTTGATGCATCGTCGCGGGAATTTTGCCTTTCGCGACGGCTCAATACCAACACCCCTCTCCAGGCATTGGTAACGCTCAATGATCCCGTATACCTCGAAGCTGCCCGTCAGCTCGCCCAAAAAGCCACTGCAATGGATGGGACATGGCAACAAAAAATAGAGACCGCTTACCTACAGGTACTAGGCAAAAAACCTGTGCCGGACAAAACGGCGGTATTGCTCAGCCTTTGGCAACAGACCCATGACTATTATGCCGGGCACAGGGAAGAAGCCCGCAAGCTGACCCAGTCGGAAGATGCCGGGCAGGCTGCCATGACAGTGGTCTTCAATGCCCTGATGAACCTTGATGAATTTCTGGTAAAGAATTAATACGTATGGACGCCTACAACGAAGCCCGCATCAGACAACTGGAATACACAACGCGACGGCATTTTCTCAAAAAATGCAGCGTTGGGCTGGGTAGCATTGCCTTCAGCTCTTTATGGGGAACGGAAGTATTTGGCAAAAGTGCCACCTCCCAGACCGGCCAGCTGCCTCATTTTATCCCCAAAGCCAAACGTGTGATCTACCTCCACATGGCCGGCGCACCGTCCCAACTAGACCTTTTCGATTACAAACCAACCCTTCACCGGCTCCACGACCAGGATTGCCCGCCTTCGCTTCTGGAAGGGAAGCGCTTTGCGTTTATTCAGGGCACCCCCAAAATGCTGGGGCCGCAGCATGCATTCCGGCAGTATGGCCAATCGGGCACATGGATTTCGGACGTACTGCCCCATTTTAGTTCCATCGCCGATGAAGTGGCCCTGATCCAAACCATGCATACGGACCAGTTTAACCATGCCCCGGCCCAACTGCTGGTGCAGACGGGAAGCCCGCGCATCGGGAGGCCCAGTATTGGGGCCTGGGTGACCTATGGCCTTGGTTCGGAAAACGAAAACCTGCCGGGATTTATGGTACTGGTATCGGGCGGAAAAACCCCGAGTGCGGGCAAAAGTGCCTGGGGAAGTGGCTTCCTGCCTTCCGAGTATCAGGGCGTTCAGTGCCGCAATTCCGGTGATCCCATCCTCTACGTTTCCAATCCCGACGGTATCGACCGTGACATCCGGCGCAAATCTCTGGATGCCATACAGGCCATTAACCAGCAACAATATGAACTGGTCAACGACCCGGAAATTTTGTCGCGGATTTCGCAATATGAAATGGCCTTCAAAATGCAGGTGTCGGTACCCGATGCCATGGACATCACCAAAGAACCCGCATACATACGCGAAATGTATGGAGCCGTGCCGGGTGAAGCTTCGTTTGCCAACAATTGCCTGCTGGCACGCCGGATGGTGGAAAAAGGCGTTCGTTTCGTACAGCTTTATCATTGGGGATGGGACATGCACGGCGACAGTGTGGCCAATTCGCTCAACGAAGGCCTGTCCAACAAATGCCGTGAAGTGGACCAGCCCATGACGGCTCTGGTAAAAGACCTGAAACAAAGGGGACTGCTGGACGACACGCTGATCATCTGGGGTGGGGAATTCGGCCGAACCCCCATGCGGGAAAACCGCGGAGGCATCACCATGCCCTACTACGGACGGGATCATCATACGGAGGCTTTTACCATCTGGATGGCAGGCGGAGGCATCAAACCGGGTGTTACCTACGGCGAAACGGATGAAATCGGCTACTACGGCATCAAGGACAAGGTTCACATCCACGACCTGCAAGCCACCATTCTCCACCAACTGGGCATTGATCATGAAAAATTTACCTATCCGTTCCAGGGTCGGGACTACCGTCTGACCGATCTGTACGGAAAAGTAGTGAACGGAATACTGGCATAATATGACACAGACACGAAGACAATTTCTCTTACAAACTACGGCAGCGAGTGCCGGTATGGCGTTGACAGGCATGCAAATGCCCCTAGACCAGCCGAAAGCGACAGCCGGATTTGAACTGATCATCTACGCTACCCGATGGGGTTTTCGGGGTTCGATGGACGAATTTTGCCGTCGGGTAAAGGAAGAAGGCTATGACGGGGTGGAAGACTGGCTGCCGGGCGACAAAGCGCAGGAAGAAGCCTTGTTCGAGGCACTGGAGAAATACAATCTCCGTTTTGGGTTGCTGGCCGGAAGCGGCGGGGATACATTTGACCAGCATATGAAAAGCTACGCAGCGAACCTCGACCGGGCCCTTGAGCGGAAGCCTGATTTCATCAACTGCCACGCAGGTCGGGACTTCTTTTCCTTTGATCAGGCACGTCAGATCATCGAATCAGGTAAGAAAAAATCGAAGGATTCGGGCATCCCGGTTTACCAGGAAACCCACCGGAGCAGGATGTTGTTTGCGGCTCATGTCTGTGAGCGCATACTCGACGAAATACCCGGTTTTCAGCTCACGCTCGACATCTCCCACTGGTGCGTAGTGGCTGAGTCCCTGCTCGGCAATCAACCTTTGGCGGTCAAAAAAGCCTTACAGCGCACCGCTCACATCCATTCCCGCATCGGACATGAGGAAGGGCCACAGGTAAGCGAATCGCGGGCACCCGAGTGGCAAAGGGCACGTGATGCCCACTTTGCCTGGTGGGACGAGATAGTAGCCATGAAAAAGGCTGCCGGCGAGCGCCTGACCATGACGACCGAGTTTGGCCCGCCCAACTACATGTGGACCACTCCCTACACGTATCAGCCCGTGGCTGACCAATGGGCGATCAACGTGGACATGATGAACGAATGGCGTAAACGATACCTCTGATGGGTTTGCTGGCTGCCGACACCTCCTACTTGCTGTTTTTCGGGCGATTCCATCCCTTGGTTGTTCATCTCCCGATCGGATTTCTCCTGCTGGCTATGGTATTTGAAATCCTTTCGTACCGGAAAAAAGCCGCACTGGATGAAGCCATTGCCTACGCCCTCCTGTTAGGAGCTGGTTCAGGTGTCGCTTCGGTGCTATTCGGGCTTATGCTTGCCTCGGATGGCGGGTATCAGGCGTCTTCGCTCCAGGTGCACAAATGGATGGGAATCATCACCACACTGATCGCAGGGATCGTGTATGTGCTCAAAGTAAAATCCGTTTCATCCCCCGGCATTTCTAGGGCCTACCGGGTCGGGCTGTTCCTTCTCTTGCCAGGCTTGCTTGGGACGGGGCATTATGGCGGCAATCTCACCCATGGGTCGGATTACCTGTTCGAACACGCTCCTGAACCTGTACGGAAGCTGGCCGGCCTGAAACCACAACGGATCCGCATTACCTCGCTGGATTCGGCCCTGGTGTTTGACGATATGGTCGTACCAATCCTGGAGGAAAAATGCACGGCCTGTCACAATGCCGATAAAAAGAAGGGTGAACTTCAACTCACCGATCGGGCATCCATGATGGCCGGAGGGGAAAATGGTGCGGTATTTGAGCCCGGCACTCCCTCCAAAAGCGAATTGATCCGACGCATCACCCTGTCCCCGACGCATGATGATTTTATGCCCTCGGAAGGCAGAACACCGTTAATCGACGAAGAAACAAAGCTACTGATCTGGTGGATCGAACAAGGTGCGCCGTTTGAAGGAAAAATTCAGGAACTGGCTCCCAATGAAGAGACACTTGGCTGGCTCAGGGCGGTGGGTATTGGCGCACAAACCTCCTTCCTTGCCTCGCGTCAGGTGGCTGACCTGGCACCTTCCGATAGGGAAATGCTGAAAGAATCGGGTTTTACGGTCGATGTAATCGCCGGTGGAAAGGCATGGCTTGAGGTATCCTACTCCCCTTATGCCCAGGAATCCCTGACCCATGAAAAACTGCAACTGCTGACGGTGGCAGCCGAGCAAATCACCTGGCTAAACCTCTCCGGGACACCCCTGAAAGCCGATTGGCTAGCCGTCCTGCCCGATCTGCCCCATCTTACCCGTCTTCGGCTCGATCGCACCGAATGCACCGATGATGCCCTGGCGTTCATCCGAAACCTGGAGCACCTGGAATACCTGAACCTGTTCGGGACCAGCGTGACCGATCAGTCATTGGAGATCATTGCACAAATGCCCTCCCTGAAGAGCCTCTACCTGTGGCAAACCCGGGTGACCGAAAGCGGTATAGCAGCACTGAAACAAGCACGACCCGATCTTGACGTGGTATCCGGCATAGAGTAAGAGTGCCAAACATGTTCGTTCTGTTTTCTGATTAAACCGCAAGCCCGGCCCGGCCTTCGCGGCCCGGCCTACGTGGCGCGACCTGCAATGGGAGCGGTAGTGGCTGGCCTCAGGCACCTGTACGCCCGTGCTCCGCACCGACCCCCGTGCTGCCCACGCCCGGGGCTAGACAGCGACTTTTTGCGCCCTTTACCGGCGATCGGCAGGCAGGTTGGTACGCTTTTATTGGTTTTATTCCCCTGGCAGTGGCACTGAGGAGGAGAACTCTATTTTTCCCATTCTAACACGGAAGTAACTTCCGTGCTTGAGGGGCATTATTCCGTGTGTTTTCAGTTTTTTTTAATCATTTTTCAGATCTTCTATTCCAACA
>JAOUOM010000627.1 GCA_029880385.1 Cyclobacteriaceae bacterium
TTTTACCGACAGCTCCCATGTGGGCCGCATGCGCGACGAACTGCGTGACGTTGATTTCAGGGCACGATCGTTTACGACCTTTTGGGACGTAGCACTCGAAACAGCTGATTCGCGTTTTTTTGGTGGCATCCATACCCCGCAGGATAACCAGGTAGGCCTGGACGAGGGGAGTCGGATTGCCCGGCATGTAAACCAACTACGCTGGAAAGATGCACAGTAGACAACCTCATCCGGCAGATGGCCGGACGACAGGCAGGGGGATAATGGTTGTCCTGTTGCTGGTTTCGGCCCTTGTTTGCCAGGCTCAATTGCCTTTTACCGATGTGACCGTTCAGGCCGGAATCGATCATCAGTTTGTGGTGTTTGAAGGCATGTTTGGCGGTGGGGCCTGCGTGTTCGACCTCAACAACGACGGGTTTGAAGACCTCTACATCACCGGTGGCATGCGCGATGACGTGTTGTACCTCAATCAGGGTGACGGGACATTTACCAATATCTATGCGCAATCCGGTTTGCAACTTACCCGTCATTATGTGACCCAGGGTGTGGCCGGGGCTGATGTCAACCGTGACGGCTGGGTCGACCTGTTCATTACCACGATTACATCCAGGGACAGTGTAAAACTCATTCCCCGTGAGATTAACCTGCTTTTTCTCAACAATGGCAACGGCACTTTTCGCGATGCGACCCGCGAATATGGACTGGATCAGCTCTATTCCTTCAGCACCGGGGCCAGCTTTGGCGATTTGGATGCCGATGGCTTTCCTGACCTGTATGTGGGCAATTACTTCCTCGAATACGACGGCACATTGAGCCGGATCAGCGACGCCACCATTGTGGGGGCCCATCAGACAGCCAGGGGCTATTTGCTCCACAATGAAGCCGGTCGACGGTTTACCAATGTATATGAGCAGTATGGACTGGATTACCGCGGCTTTGGATTTGGGGCCGTATTTACCGATTTCGATAATGATGCGGATCAGGATTTGTTTGTCAACCATGACTTTGGGTATAAGGCCACGCCGGATTATCTGCTGCAAAATGACTACCCCCGTGCTCATTTATACAATGTGGCCGAATCCATGGACCTGGACCTCAAGATCAATTCCATGGGCACTGCGATAGCCGATATCAATAATGACGGCTTTATGGATTACTACATGACCAACATCCGGTTTAACCACATGATGGTGAGCCGGGGTACAGGCCAGCCATTTGTGAACGAACTGAAGGCCCGCAACATGAATTTTGTCTCCATCAGCTGGGGTGCCAACTTTGCAGATTTCGACCATGACGGAGACGTAGACCTGTTTGTGGCCAATGGCGATCTCAACCCTAACTGTGTGCCCATGTCCAATTTTTACTTTACCAACACAGACGGGATTTTTGTCGAAAATGCCCGTGCAGCAGGGGTCAACGACTATGGCATCAGCAGGGGGTCGGTCGTTTTCGATATCGAAAATGATGGCGACCTGGATTTGCTTGTGATTAACCAAAAACCTGTTTTGGACTATCCTGTCGCATCGTTTACCCGGTTATTTCGCAATGACAGTGCAGTGGGTAATTGGCTCAAAGTATCCCTGGCAGGGGTTCAGGCCGAGTCGCATGGGCTGGGCTCCCGCATCGAAATAGTGGCCGGGGGCAGGCACATGATACGCGAGATCGACGGGGGAGGATCGAGCCACCTAAGTCAAAATTCCACTCTTGCCCATTTTGGCCTTGGGCAGTCGGCTACGGTTGATTCGGTTATCGTCACCTGGACGGGTGGCAAGCGTCAGGTGCTCACACATGTGCAGGCCAATACGTTACTCACGGTGGTGGAGGCACCCGCACAGAAGACTGGCTTCGGGTGGCTGTATCGTTTGTTGGGCATTGCGCTGGTAGTGGTAGCCGGGTATTTTTGGGCGCGAAGGCGCAACTCCTGACCCGCATCGTTCCTGCATTTTTGTCATCGGGAGGAGCGGGCGGGGCTGGCCCTTTGGCAGCCGGGCTACCCGTCATCCGCTGTATCTTTCCTGGC
>JAOUOM010000628.1 GCA_029880385.1 Cyclobacteriaceae bacterium
AAGCCGGTGGCTGGTTGTCAAATTTTCCAACATCTCAAATATGCCCGGTCTGTACACATTTGAAAATAAAAAATAGCCCAAATATGTCCCATCAAGCCCCAAATACACCTTGGTCCGGTTATCTGCTTCCACATCGCCGGCCAATACCCAGCTGGCTGACCCCAGACGGATTGTATGCCCTTCCATAACCGCCTCCAATCCCTTGCCGGCTATTTCCTCAAAACGCTCAATGGTCGTCAGACTGGCATCCTGATATCGGTTTGAAAGAATTTTGGAAAGGGGATGGATGGAATTGGATGCAGCCGTATAAACCCATTGCACTACCTGATCATTCAGCTCATGACCGACAAAGGATACCTGCTCCGGCAAGGGTGAGGTAAGCGTTCCGGTCTTGTCAAAAACAATGCGCTGAATTCCGGCTATTTTTTCAATCACATTGGCATTTTTCAAATAAAACCCCCTGTGTCCAAACATCCGCAACGTGTGCCCATAGGTAAACGGTACAGCCAGGGCAAGGGCACAGGGACATGCCACAATCAAAATGGATGTGAAAACATTGACTACCAGGGAGGGATCTGCAAAAAACCAGTATGCAGCGGCTCCGAAAGCCAGGAAAAGGATAATTAGGGTAAACGACTGACTGATACGGTCCGACAGATTATGGAGCTTGTTGTCCTCTTTTTCTTCATTGTCCTGATTCCACAGGCGGGTGAGATGACTATTGTTTACTTTTTTGGTCAGTTTCATTTCGATCGGACCGCCCAACTGACGTCCTCCCGCATACATCAGGCTGCCCTTTTCGTGAAAAGATGGTACCGACTCCCCCGTCACAAAACTATAATCGATATTCGCAATTCCCTTTTCCAATACCCCATCGGCCGGAATCAGCTCCTGGTTGCGAATTCGGATCAGGTCGCCTTCCACCAGTTCGGCCAGCTTGGTGGTTACTTCATTTGACTCCACTATTTTGCTGACGGCAATAGGAAAATAAGAAGCCAGATCCCGATCAAAACTGAGTGCCTGATAGGTTTTGTGCTGGTACCACCGGCCGATCAATAAAAAAAACACAAGACCAGCCAGTGAATCCACGTAGCCTAACTCACCAAACACTGTAATTTCGACCACACTCCGGACAAACAAGGCAATGATCCCCAGCGAAACAGGCACATCGATGGTCACAAACCGGTGCTTTAGCCCCTTCCATGCCGACTGAAAATAGACACTGGAACTATAAAAAAATACCGGGAGGGCAAACAACAAATTAATGTATCCAAACCATCGCTGGAATTCATCGGGAATTTCCACCTTCATATCTAAATAATCGGGTATGCTGATCAGCATGGAATTTCCAAAACAAAAACCAGCTACTGCCAGGCGGACAACCAGGTCATTGCGTTTTTTGCCCGTATTTTTTCGCGACTCGATCCGGGGGGCATACCCAACCTGATCAAGCAGCAGCGCAACTTCCTTGAGCGAAAGCTGATCGGTATGATAGGTCACGGTTACTTCCTTTCGCAAAAAATTGACCTGGGATTGAATGACCCCCTTATGCACACGCCCCAGGTGCTCCAACAACCATATGCAACTGCTGCAATGGATGGCCGGTGAAAAAAAAGTAACCCGGGCTATGCCATCATGCTCAAACTCCACAAACTGACGTGCAGTATCCAGATCGTCAAGTACCCGATAACTATGCTGTTCCTGATTCCGGACTTTTCCGGTTCGTTCATCCAAGGCATAAAAGTCACACAAATCGGCCTGTTGGAGAATGTCATACACAGACTGGCAGCCCGTACAACAAAACACATGCCCATCAAATGCGATTGCCGCATCTTCCCTGCACGCCTCACCACAGTGATAGCAGGAATCTTCCTTTTCTGCATGGACTGCATGACTTTCTTTCGACATAGTATACCCAGTGAATGGCAAAGCTAGGTATTCCCTACTTTTCCTGTTGCCTTCTCCGCCCGATTTACCTGCTTGATTTATTTCATAAAAAAAGCCTTGTATTTA
>JAOUOM010000062.1 GCA_029880385.1 Cyclobacteriaceae bacterium
GGTTCGCACGTCGAGACAGCCAATGACCGCTTTATCAAATGGTGTCAGACGCATTATCCCCTCTACTCATACCAGCGACTGGCCCCTCTCATGTATGAATTGCGCTGTATCAAATCCGACGAAGAGATAAAACAAATTGAGCATGCCTGCCACATTACCGAACTCGGATTTCGCAATGTACTGGAAGTCGTGCGGCCTGGCGTATGGGAATACGAAGTAGAGGCGGAATATGCCTATACTTTTCTGAAAAACCGTTCGCGGGGCTTTGCCTATCAGCCCATCATTGCCGGAGGGGCCAATGCCAACATCCTGCATTATACCGAAAATAACCAGCAACTTCATGACGGTGACCTGCTCCTGATGGACGTGGCAGCCGAATACGCCAATTACAATGCCGACATGACACGTACCATTCCGGTAAACGGGCGATTTACCAAACGCCAGCGCCAGGTCTATGATGCCGTACTGCGGGTCAAAAACCTGGCCACCGAACTATTGGTGCCCGGAAGTGCCATTCCCGAATATCATAAGGCGGTGGGTGAACGCATGACAGAAGAATTGCTGGAATTGGGCCTCCTGGACAAAACGGACATCAAAAATCAGAACCCGGACTGGCCTGCCTACAAAAAGTATTTTATGCACGGCACATCGCACCACCTGGGGCTAGACGTCCATGATGTGGCCTCTGTATACAAAAAATTTCAGCCCGGCATGGTATTTACAGTTGAGCCCGGCATTTACATCCGTAGCGAAGGCATTGGGATCCGTTTGGAAGACAATATCCTCATAACTGATAAAGGACACAAAAACCTGATGCGAAACATCCCGATACATGCAGAGGAAATCGAAGACCTGATGAATACCAACAGATCCTAAAATATCCGCACAAAGGGTGTTTTTTTGCTAAAAACACCCTTTTGGAACAAAAAAGAAAAAGAAGTAGGCCAGATTGGTTAATTTTGCCTTTTTAACACACTCCAAAATGGAATACAATACCCGACGGGACCACCTCAAACTGAGGGAATATGGCCGCAACGTTCAGCAAATGACGGAATATCTCATGAAGATAGAAGACCGGGAAAAGCGGAACAGCTATGCCAGTACACTTGTGGAATTGATGAAACACATCAACCCAAATGTAGGAGATACCCTGGAATATGATCAGAAAGTATGGGACGACCTGTATATCATTTCCAATTTTGAACTGGATGTCGATGGTCCTTACCCAAAGCCCGACCCGGCCATCCTGCAACGCAAACCCGATAAGGTGCTGTACCATAGCAATGAAATCAAATACCGCCACTATGGCCGAAGCATCGAAATCCTGGTCGATCAGGCTGTGGCACTGGAGGATCCCGAAGAAAAAGAAGCTGCGATCGTCACCATAGGTAAACTGATGAAATCCTTCTACCAAACCTGGAACAGGGAAAGCATCGAAGACGAACAAGTCCTCAAAACCATCAGGAGCCTTTCCAAAAATCAGCTCTCCATCGATCTCGAAAAAATAAAAGAAGGAAGGTTGTTTGATATGCTCAAAAGGGACCGTGACATAGATCCGGGACAAGCCCAAAATCAAACCCTTACACAAAACAGGCCCCGCTCAGGTGGTGGAAGGCAATTCCATAAAGGAGGCCCCCGAAACGCCAACAACAAAAACCGCAGAAGAAGAAATTAAGGAAAATGGGATCATTCCGCGTCACGGGAGGCCACAAACTCTCCGGGGAAATCATACCCCAAGGTGCCAAAAACGAAGCGTTACAGGTAATATCAGCTGTATTACTTACTTCTGAACCGGTTCACATCCACAAAGTACCTGCTATCCGGGATGTCATCAAACTGATCGAATTGCTGGCCGACCTGGGGGTGACGGTTGAAAAAACAGGAGAAGAATCTTACCGCTTTACTGCTGCCAATATCCGGCTGGATTTTATGGAAACGCAGGCGTTCAAAAATAAAGCCGCCGCACTCCGTGGATCCATCATGATCCTGGGCCCGCTTCTGGGTCGTTTTGGGATTGGTAAAATGCCCAAACCAGGAGGAGACAAAATAGGTCGCCGAAGGGTCGATACCCATTTCTTTGGGTTTCAAAAGCTGGGGGCAAATTTTCATTATGATCCCGGCACGTCATTCTACACCGTCGATGGCAAAAACCTCAAGGGTACCTACATGCACCTTGACGAAGCATCCGTAACGGGCACGGCCAACATCATCATGGCCGCCGTACTGGCAACTGGTGAAACCAGTATTTACAATGCAGCATGCGAGCCCTACATTCAGCAACTTTGCAAAATGCTCGTACGCATGGGTGCTCAAATCGAAGGAATTGGGTCAAACCTCCTCAAAATAACGGGTGTTGCAACACTAAAAGGTACCGAACATACCATGTTGCCGGATATGATTGAGATCGGAAGCTTTATTGGCATGGCTGCCATGACCGGCTCCGAACTAACCATCAAAAATGCACGGATTGATCAGCTGGGGATTATTCCGGATACCTTCAGGAGACTGGGTATCCGACTTGACTTTCGTGGTGACGACATCCACATCCCTGCACAATCCAACTATGAGATTGAGTCGTTTATTGATGGCTCCATCCTAACCATCGCAGATGCTATCTGGCCAGGTTTTACACCGGATTTGCTAAGCATTATCCTGGTAACGGCCACACAGGCCAAAGGCACGGTTTTGGTGCACCAGAAGATGTTTGAAAGCCGGCTCTTTTTTGTGGATAAGCTAATCGATATGGGTGCACAGATCATTCTTTGTGATCCTCACCGCGCCACTGTCATCGGCCTCAACAAAGCCTTTCCGCTCCGGGGTATTTCCATGACCTCTCCGGATATCCGTGCTGGTGTATCCCTGCTGATAGCCGCCATGTCGGCAGACGGTACCAGCCTCATTCACAACGTGGAACAGATCGACCGTGGATACCAGTTCATTGACCAGCGGCTAAATGCCCTGGGGGCTTCAATCGAACGAATCGACTAAGCATCTCCCGGTATCCCATTTTGATCAAGTGTCTTGGAATTTGACGGGGCATTGCCTATCTTCATTGGCTCATTCTGAAAACAATGGAACAGGAAACCAACGGAAAAATAGAAGATATCCTGCGAGAACTGGGGAAAAAAATAGACCAGTTAATTGAGGAAACCAAAGAAGCCAGCGCAGGTGTACGGGACGAAATCGAGGATAAAATCGAAGCCTTGAAAGCAAAAAAGGCGGATCTGGAAAATGAATTCCAGCACTACAAGGATCAGGAAAAATGGAACGAAGCCAAAGAACATTTTTCATCTGCCGTCCATGAATTCCGGAAAGGAGTGGAAGCCATGTTTAACCGAAAATAACGTTACAACAACACGATTTTGTCCAAAACTTTACGGATCAGGGAATCCACGATTTTGTATGGGTCTTTGGAAAAACGGTTTTTTACCCGGTTAGCCAAAATGGCATTCAGGCTAATCGTCTCGTGTCCCAGCATCCGGCCAAATGCATACAATGCTGCTGTCTCCATTTCCAGATTCGTAAGCCAAATGTCCCCATGATGAAAAAACATCAGTTTGTCTATAATATTCGGATAACGGACGGGAAGACGTAGCTGCCTTCCCTGAGAGGCATAAAACCCATTACATGTTACGGTGTTTCCAATGGTGGTAATATCTGCAAAATGCGTGAGTAGGTTTTCAGAACCCCGTACACAATAGGGCGGATAGGGCAAACCAAGGTCCTGCTGAAGAGCCTGTGCGACTTCCGTTTCAAATACGGACTGCTCCAGATTATAAAACTCCATTAACGAATCAATGCCAATGCCATATTCGGCCATCATGTGGGTGCCCAACCGAATGTCTTCCTGAATGCTTCCGGACGTACCTACCCGTATCACTTTCAGCTTTTTCTTCCGTGATTTTGGCTCTCTTTTCTTGAGATCAATATTTGCCAGCGCATCCAGTTCACACATCATAATCTCAATGTTTTCTGTCCCCATACCACTACTTATCACCGTTATCCGCTTCCCTTTATAGGTTCCTACATGCGTGATAAATTCTCGTTTATTCATCTCAAACTCGATCTTATCAAAAAAACGGCTGATCCGGTATACCCTGCCCGGATCACCAACAGTAATGACCACATCAGCCACGTGTTGTGGCTTTAGGTTCAAGTGATAGACACTCCCGTCACTGTTTAAAATCAGTTCGGTTTCATTAAAAACAAGTGACATCTGCTGACAATTTGATTGGTGCTCTTAATATACGTGATTTTCTATAATTACATTACGTAGATGAACGTAAGCCAGTATTTTTTGGCAACAAGCCCTGCCAAACCTCAAATCAACCATGACGTGCCATTGCCTTTTCCCGGAGCGTAGTGCCACACCCGGCCTGGCAGGTAGTTGACACGGGGACTGATCTGCCCGATGTATTTCCTGTTATTAAAAAGATGGCTATTCACTAAAAATATTCCCATTCAGCCCCCTACTTTTCAATTTTTACGGCAGGGTTACCAAAAACTGTCGTCTTTTTTGCGACATCCCCAACCACCAACGATCCGGCCCCTATTCGGGCATGATCACCGATGGTCACACCCGATACAATGGTAACGCCGGATCCGATGAATACATGATTGCCAATGGTCACCCCACTATTGACAATGCTTCCTGCCCCTATCTGCACAAAATCCCCCACGGTCACCTCCTGCTCCAGAATGGCTCGCGTATGGATCAGGTTGTGCTGTCCGATTGTGGTAAATGCGCCCATCACGACGGCAGCATTGATAAAATTGCCATGGCCAATAGCCGATGACTTTGCCAAGATCGCACTGGGATGTACGGCATTTACAGGCATAATCTTACGTTCTTCCATAAGAAGCTCAGTCTGTGCCTTCCGGATTTTATCATCATCGGTCGCGACAAACGCCTCACACTTCTGTCCGATCAGTTTCAGAAACCCCCGATCCGATGGGTCACCTAAAACCGACACATGGTTAATTTCCGTATTGTGGAGTTTACTATTCTCATCCAAAAAGCCGTATACCACGACCTGATTGCTTTCGAAAATTTCCAAAGCGGCTTTTCCGATTGGATTTGCCCCGAATATTATGACTGGTTTTTCCATATATAAAAAGACAAAGGTACTACCTAGATTGTTTCGGGGGAAATACGAGACGAAAAGGGAAGAAGGATACCAAAAACATGTAATAGGGAATATACAACGATTTGTACCTCGACAGGCTACCCATATTAGGCGTTGTAAAGGCAATAAAAACCGCGGCGACAGCTATCAGCGCGAGTGTGGTAAATAAAAGATCGTCTGCCTGTGTTTTTCTCAGGTAAAACAAAGATAAAACGGTCAACACTAGCAGACTGAAATTTTCGAGACGTACCCCCAGGCTGATCCATTGCGGATGGTGCCATGGCAGGGGAAAAAACAACCCGGAAAACAAGGCCATGGGAACTGAGCGGATCATACTTCGATAGGTAGGTTCGAGCTGGACAGGGCTGCGCTCCTCCGGCTGCGTATTACGTCGCACAGCTTCGTGTACCTCATATACCGTGAGCGGCAACCGGTCGGTCGTAAGCCACGGATGAAACCACTGCATTGACATAACAACTGCGGCCATAAAGCCTCCCAGAAATAGCAGCTTATAAACAGGCCGTGCATTTGATACCCATTTACCCCCCACGACCAATAGGACAAAGGCTATGAGGAGCATGGAAGCATAAAATTTAAACCCGGCAAGCAAACAGGCCATCAGGAGGACAACCAGCCATTCGGCCCACCCAATCCGGCTTTGCCACCTGAATTGCAATACGTATGAAATGGCATACGACATAGCTCCCGCTGCCACTGCATCTTTGGAAATCCCGGATGTCCAAAACACAACCGATGGAAAGAAAAGAAACGATAAATAGACATTCCAGCCTATGCCGTGCCGGTCGCTCAACACCCGGACGATCCGCCACAAGCCTGCAAAAGAAAATAGAGAAAGGTACAGGCTGCTCAGCCAGTAATCTGCTCCGGAAAAAAACACGACCGGACTGATCATTTTTATAAAAAAAACGGATCGGGATTGTGTTTCCATGCCCTCAATATCCGAAAAAAGCAATCCGTTCAAATAGTGCGCCAGCGTCTGCCCGTTCTGTTGGTTAAATTCGACAGCACGTTGAAAGTAGACAATCGTATCGCCCCCGTTATAATACGATAGGTATAAATATCCCATCAACCATCCACTGACAAATTTGACTACTACCGCCAGATAAAATACCCATAACGAATGCTCCCGTCTGCCCCTTCGGCCAAGTACAAATAGTAAAATTCCCAGGAAAATAGTATGAATCAGGTAAGTCAATGCATCACAGGTTTAAGAATAGAAACCCCAATATTACACTGTAAACACCTTTTCTTCTGACAATTGTGGTGAAAGAGGTGGAGGCAGCCCTGACTTTCGGCAGCCGTTGTCACATCAAACCCATGTTTTACATACTTGCGAACAATGGCATTGTTTTCAGGTGGCAGTTTTTCAAGCCAATCTACGGCCCTGTCCATCAAATCCTGCCTGTCAAAATAGGCGGAGGCACCAGCCAGCAACGGAACCACGGCATTGATCAACACATGGTCCATAAATACCTGCCCCACAGCCGGATGCTCACTTTTCCACTCTTTGCCAAAGTCATAATGTGCCTTCCAGTATTCGCCCACTTTACCAAAAAACACATCACGCCAGGTTGGCTGCCGTTCGGTATCGATGATGGGCTGAAATAAGTTGGACTTGCCTGCCAGAAGCGAGGCAAACTGACTGAGGCGTACTGTTGGGAAATTGGGAGGCCGCAATTTGCCGTATTTCCACTGGGAGCGGTCGAGTGTGGTTTCCAGTCCAAACTTGTGGCAGAGGTACTGATATTCGGATGTCAATTTGGTCTGGTATTCGTCAACCGGCTTGCCTGCAAGCATCCCGGCCTGCCCAAACACCAGTGCATGTAAAGCGAGGGGGTTGTTGTGATTTTTTTGTATAATCCAAAATGGTAGTTGCTCCACTAAACGACGAAACGGCTCCTTATTTACGTTCATGCCAAAGCAGGAAGCCAATAAATAGTATACCGTCGTTTCCCAGTCCCCGGCAAATTTCCGGTTTATGGCCAGGCATTCCTCTGCCTTTAATTGGAGCCTTTCGACCAGTTTACCCTCCAATACCTGTGATCGGACGATGGACGCTACCCGGTGTAATTGGCTGGCGCACATAATTTCCTGCGGATCATTGATGAGGTGCCGGTAGCTTACCATGAGGTGGGGATCAACCCTGTTTTTCAATTCCAATGTGGGCACAGCTTTTCCGTCAGGATAATAAAGTGGCCGGTCATCGTCCCATACTACATGAAGGATTATGTGCTGATAAGCCGGGTCTGTGGTATGCCCGTGGGCAACCCAATCGGAAGAGCGATGGTGAATTTCTACCGTACCTACCCACGTCAGACCATCAATTTTCAGCCGTGCTTCGTGAAAATCCGGTCCGGCATTCCGGTTTTTGACCCCCGGATGAAAAACCTGAAGGTCAAGGCCTGATGTCAGCAAAAGGGCTGTAGCATCAAAACGTTGAAATTGCCAAACATAATGTAGAAACAATTCATCCATAGACCGTACGATTAGGTACAATCTACAAAAAATCAGGCAGTTTTACCAGGGTTTGTATTTCAGGATTGCGGCAGCCATTTGCTGCTGCATTTGTTGGGCTGCCCTACCTGCGGCTTCTGCAAAATCTTCACCTGAAGACGCATAGATAATATTTCGCGATGAATTGATCAGCAAGCCCCCCTGTTTGTTGATCCCATACCGGCATACCATGTCCAGATCCCCACCCTGGGCACCAACTCCCGGGATAAGCAAAAAATGATTGGGCAACAGGGATCGAATGGATATCAAGGTTTCGACACGGGTTGCTCCTATCACATACATCATGTTGTGCTGATTGCCCCATTCGGTACTTTTTCGGATAACGCGTTCATAGAGTTTTTCACTGGCCCCATCCACCAGCAAATCCTGAAAATCAAATGAGCCGGCATTGGAGGTAGCTGCGAGCAAAACGACCCATTTCAGGTTATACGTGAGAAAAGGGCTCACAGAATCACCGCCCATATATGGCGACACGGTGATCGCATCAAAGTTCATTTGCTTAAAAAAGGCATCGGCATATTTTGTCGATGTATTGCCTATGTCCCCCCGCTTGGCATCTGCAATGGT
>JAOUOM010000629.1 GCA_029880385.1 Cyclobacteriaceae bacterium
AGGTGGAGCAGTACGGGCATGTGGCCGTCATTGACAGTGGGTGTCCGGGTCCAGCCGAAGATTTCCTGGATACGGACGGCCAAAACGGGAGCCAGGCCGTCCGGTCGGTAGTGAACCTGCAGGTGCGACCCGCTGGGGACAGCCAGTGTAGCGGGTGCCAGTCGGTCGAGTTCCTGCTGTTTTTCGTAGGGCAAATGGTAGCGGAGAGCCTCCCGGAGGTCAATTTTCTTTAACTGGGCCGGCTTGCGGATGTCGGAGAGGTACGGACTTAGCCATTCGGCGTTGGTGAGCAGGAGTGTGGGCGTTCCCACATCGGGCCAGCCTGCCTGCGGATGCCATTTGCGCAGGCTAAGGACGCGGTTTTGCCACTGGGTGACGTTTTCGTCAAAGTTGAGGAGGTGGCCGCCTTCTTTTTGCAGGGCTTCGCAAATGGCCTGTACACGGTGTGCTTCGTCGGGAGTGGGAAGGGGGCGCGATTGCAGGACGATGTTGCCAATGCGCATTTCGCGGGTGGCGATGAGGCCTCCTTCGCCGGTATCCCATTTGATAATTTCCTTTTCACGAACCAGCGGTGCCAGGTCGGTGGGGTTGAGGGGCGATGCCATAAAGATTTTGCCCATTCCGTCGCGGGCATCCAGATGGGCAATGGCCAGCCATGCTTCGTGTGCCAGGTCGTCTTTGTGGCCGGCGGCGGCTATTTTGCCATTGGCCAGCTGAAACTGGGCGTTGTTGCCGGGACGGGCATGAGCGATGCGCTCGGGGTAGGCATGGGTGAGGAGTACACCGGTTTCGTACGGGTCAACGGGCTGGTTGTGGGGGTGCAGGTCAAACAGGCGGAGGTAGGAATCGGCCACTTGTGCGATACGTGCCATTCGGCCACCTGACCGGCCTTCGGCGCGGTGTCGCCTCAGGGCTTCGATGCGCAGGTTGATGTCAATGCCTGCTTCGGGGCCCAGGGGGTCACGTTCTTCGAGCAGGGCAGCTATGTCGGCCGCGAGGGCTACCTGGTCATCGTTGCTGGCTGAGAGCAGCATGTGGGCAATGCGGGGGTGGCAGGGCAGGCCCAGCATTTTATGGCCATGAGGGGTAATGCGTCCGGTATCGAGGGCTTCCAACTGGTGGAGGGTATCGCTGGCCATGGCCAGTGCGCCTCTGGGGGGAGGTGTGAGCCAGGTGAGTTGTGAAATATCCGTGACGCCCCATTGTGCCATATCGAGGACGAGTGAGGCCAGGTCGGTTTCGAGTATTTCGGGTACCTGGTGCCCGTCCATGCGGGCATGGGTAGCCGGTGACCACATACGGTAGCATATACCGGGGCTCAACCTGCCGGCCCTGCCAGCCCGCTGGTCGGCTGAGTCTTTGCTGATGCGAATGGTTTCCAGCCGGGAAAGGCCGGATTTGGGATCGAAGCGGGAGGTCCTGCCATAGCCCGAGTCTACCACGATGCGGATGCCCTCGATGGTGAGGCTGGTTTCGGCAATGGAAGTGGCGAGGACGATTTTTCGCCTGCCTTCCTTGTGGGGAAAGAGGGCTGCCTGTTGTCGGGGCATGGGGAGTGAGCCATACAGGGGCATGATGGCCATGCTGCGTAGTTCTTTTTTGAGCAGCTCCTCTACCTGATGTATCTCACCCTGGCCGGGGAGGAAGACGAGTACATCCCCCTCGTGAGCCCTGACGGCTTTGGTCACGACCCGCGCACACTGGAGTGCAAGGGTGGTGGGATCGGTATCGCCTTCGTAGTGGGTGGACACGGGGAACAGCCTTCCTTCGCTGGTTACGGCCGGGCATGCCAGCAGTTGAGTCAGTTGCGGCATATTGAGGGTGGCCGACATCACGACGATCCGGAGGTCGGGCCGGAGTACCTGCTGTGCCTCCCGGCACAGTGCCAGGGCGACATCTGCATGGAT
The DNA here is from genome assembly GCA_029880385.1 of Cyclobacteriaceae bacterium. GTDB lineage: Bacteria > Bacteroidota > Bacteroidia > Cytophagales > Cyclobacteriaceae > JAOUOM01. The sequence goes on from JAOUOM010000629.1 coordinate 1,908, forward strand.
GCTGCGTTCGTGAAATTCGTCGAAGATCACCATCGCCACATCCCGGAGTTCGTTATCGGCGTGCAGCATGCGGGTGAGGATGCCCTCCGTCACCACTTCGA
>JAOUOM010000063.1 GCA_029880385.1 Cyclobacteriaceae bacterium
ATCGGCACCAGGGAGTGCTGGTATGGAAACCTGCTTCGTCAACCTGCTCGAACCCGGCGATGAATGTATCATCTGTGTCAATGGGGTGTTTGGCGGACGGATGGTGGACATTGCAGAGCGCTGTGGAGCCGTCGTGCATCGCATCGATACCGAGTGGGGCACGGTGACCAGTCCCAATCAGGTGCGTGATGCATTGAAGAAGTGTACCAAGCCCAAACTGCTCGCTCTGGTACATGCCGAGACATCTACCGGGGCCCTGCAACCATTGGAAGAAATCAGCCAACTCGTACACGAGGCAGGGGCGTTGTTTGTGGTCGATGCGGTCACCTCCTATTGTGGTGTACCCCTCAAAGTGGATGAATGGGGCATTGATGCCATTTATACCGGTTCACAGAAATGCCTGAGTGCACCTCCCGGCTTATCGCCGGTCAGTTTTTCCGAAGCGGCCGTACGTGTGCTGGACAACCGGAAAACCAAGGTACAAAGCTGGTTTCTGGATTTGACCATGGTAAAAAATTATTGGTCGGGTGCCAAACGAGCCTATCATCATACAGGACCTGTTTCGGCTATTTTTGCCCTGCATGAAGCCCTCAGCCTGGTTTTGGAGGAAGGACTGGAAAACAGGTGGATCCGGCATCGGGAAGTGCATGATTATTTAAAAGTGAAACTGGAAAAACTTGGGTTCCGGTTTCTGGTGGATGAGTCCAACCGTTTGCCAAACCTCAACTCGGTATACCTGCCGGAGGGAGTGGATGAGGCCAGCCTGAGAAGCCAGTTGCTTCATACCTACCATATCGAAGTAGGGGCTGGTTTGGGAGCTTTTGCGGGAAAAATATGGCGAATTGGCATTATGGGAGAAAGCTGCACCAAAAACCACGTCAACATGCTGGCGGGTGCTCTGGAGGAAATTCTCTGATGATTGTACGAAATACGGATTTCAGGTCATTTTACCCCTCATCAAAAAACACCCGGAATCCGTCTTTTTTCCTGTATATCTTTAGTAGTTAAAATCAGCATAAAATGGATAAACCACTTGTTTCCCTGCTTCTCATTTTATTGTCGTTTGTCGGCTATTCACAAGTTGTCGTCTCGCGCCAGTATATCGAAAATCAAACCAATCCCATGGGAGTGGAAACGACCCTGCCCCGGTTTAGCTGGGAAATGACTTCCGTAAAGCGGAATGTAAAACAGGTGTCGTTCGAAATCCGCGTTGCCACGTCACATCAGGATCTGGTAAAGGGGAAAAACCTGACCTGGGCATCCGGCGTGGTTTCATCCGATCGTTCTGTTCATGTGCCCTATCAGGGGAATGCACTGCAATCGGGCGAGCGCTATTATTGGCAGGTCAGGGTGACGGACAGTAATGGGAAAACCTCTGCCTGGAGTCCGGTCGCCTGGTGGCAAATGGCGTTGCTCGATCCGGAAAAAGAATGGACAGCCCAATGGATCGTGCCCGGATTTGATGAGGAAGCCCAACGGCCTTGCCCTGTATTTAGAAAAGAATTTACGGTTCAAAACAAAGCCATTACCCGTGCCACGGCCTATGTGACGGCCCATGGTATGTACGAGGCATCAATTAATGGGCAACGGATCGGGGATGCATATTTGTCGCCCGGATGGACAAGTTACCACAACCGTCTGCAATATCAGGTTTATGATGTCACGTCGTTGCTGGTCTGGGGTAAAAATGCCGTAGGAGCCACGCTGGGAAACGGATGGTACAGGGGTTTTTTGGCCTGGGGGGATCGAAACGATCATTATGGTAGTGACATTGCCCTTCTTTTTCAGTTGGAAATCCGGTATTCCGATGGTAGCCGGGAAGTAGTAGGATCCGAGGGAAGCTGGAAGTCGGCTACCGGTCCTGTAGTATTTTCCGAACTTTATGATGGGGAAATTTACGATTCCCGCCGGGAGATGAAAGGCTGGTCTTTGCCAGAATATGATGATAGTGGCTGGGTAAATGCCCGTGAAATGAATTTCCCGAAATCAGTACTGGTGGCAACCGAAAATGAGCCCATCCGAAAGCACGAAACATTTGCCCCTCAGGATATTTTTACTACCCCATCGGGTGATCTGGTCGTGGATTTTGGTCAAAACCTGGTCGGCTGGGTACAGCTTACCGTCACGGGACAGGAGGGAAGTCAGGTGGATATTTACCATTCGGAAGTGTTGGACAAAAACGGTAATTTTTATACCGATAACCTGCGGGATGCCGATCAAAAAAACAGCTATATACTCAATGGGGAACCCAATCAGGTGCTTTCGCCTCATTTTACCTTTCAGGGTTTCCGATATGTAAAGGTAGCAGGATTTCCAGGTGAGCTAAAGCCTGAAAACCTCACCGCCATAGCCCTGTATTCTGACATGGAACCCACGGGTGAGTTTAGCTGTTCCGATCCGTTGCTCAACCAGCTCCAGCACAATATCCAATGGGGTCAAAAGGGCAATTTTCTCGATGTGCCGACTGACTGTCCGCAGCGGGATGAGCGCCTGGGGTGGACGGGTGATGCACAGGCCTTTTTTCGTACGGCGGCATTCAATATGAACGTTAACAGCTTTTTCTCCAAGTGGTTGAAGGATGTGGCACTGGATCAGTCAACTGAAGGATCCGTTCCGTTTGTGGTGCCCAATGTACTGGGCCCCAATGCCGGGGGGAGTGCCGGGTGGGCAGATGTTGCCACGATCATTCCATGGGAAACTTATTTGCTGTATGGCGATAAAAAAGTATTGGAAACCCAGTATCCCAGCATGAAAGCCTGGGTAGCATACATCCGGTCCAAAAGTGAAAACAACCTATGGAATACCGGTTTTCATTTTGGTGACTGGCTTTTTTACCGGCCCAATGATGACAATGATGGCCGCTCGGCTGTGACCGACAAGTATTACATAACACAGTGTTTTTATGCCTATTCCACACAGTTGCTTATCAATGCGGCCGAGGTATTGGGCAAGACAGAGGATGCCCGCCAATACCGGGAATTGCTTGCGCTCATCAAGCAGGCATTTCAGCACGAGTTTATGAGCGGTTCCGGACGGTTGGGAGCCAATACACAAACTGCCTATGTGCTGGCCTTGCATTTTGATATGCTGCCGGAGGAATTACGGGATTCGGCCGCAAAGCGACTGGTGGAGAATGTGAAAAGTTATGGCTATCACCTGACGACCGGTTTTCTCGGTACACCGTACCTGTGCCATGTCCTTAGCCGGTTTGGCTATCCAGACATTGCCTATGAGCTGCTGATGCAGGATACCTATCCTTCGTGGTTATATCCGGTCACGATGGGGGCTACCACAATCTGGGAGCGCTGGGATGGCATCAAGCCCGACAGTTCCTTTCAGACACCCAGCATGAATTCGTTCAACCACTATGCGTATGGTGCCATTGGCGACTGGATGTACCGCAATGTGGCCGGGATTAATACGTATGCGGACGGGCCCGGTTACCAGCACCTGATGATCCGTCCCATACCGGGAGGGGGGCTGCAGCACGCGGGTGCGTCACTTCGGACGTATTATGGGACTGTTCGTTCCGGCTGGGCATACAAAGACGGTTATTTCGAACAGACTGTGTCGGTACCGGTCAATACGACTGCATCGGTTTTTATTCCGGCGCATTCAGTTGATCAGGTATCTGAAAGTGGAAAATCCCTCGCATCTGCCGGGCTCAGGGTACAGGGTACCAGGGATGGGTATGTGCAGGTGGAGGCAGGATCTGGAAATTACGTTTTTCGTGTAAAACAGGATCCCATTACGCGTGACAATAAATTCACCGGTTATGAAGGGGTTTACAATGTTATCCAGGGTTTTAGCTATCAGATCAGGATTGAATCGAAAGGGGGCAGGATGTACCTGATAGTGGAAGACAGCCGTGAGGAAATCGAACCCGTGGAAGGTGAACCTGATGTGTTTCAGTTCAGCAGGTCACCCGAAAACAGACTGACCTTTGAGAAGAGCCGGGCCAATATCATCCGATCCATCCGCATAGATGCCGATGGGCTGAGCTATCGCGCATCGCGCCAGTAGGGCTGCTATTCGCATGATTTGTTTGATGCATGCTTCTTTGTTTAACTTTTAATATGTGAATGTTCCATCCGGACATAACAGGTACCGAATTATGAAACCAACCAGTTTTCTTACGTTAGTTTTTACGCTATGCATGACCAGCGTATTTGCTCAAAAATTATCCTCAAAGGAGAAGAAAATCATTCAAATCGTGGAAAGCAACCAGGCAGAGGCGGTCGATTTTCTCGAAAAAGTCGTCAACATCAACAGTGGGACCATGAACCATGCGGGCGTGAAGGAAGTCGGGATGGTTTTTCAGTCCGAATTTGATCAGATTGGGTTTAACACACGCTGGATCGACCTCAATCACATCAACCGATCCGGTCATCTGTTTGCCGAGACCAGGGGTACAAAAGGCAGGAAAATTCTGATGATTGGCCACCTCGATACCGTTTTTGAAAAAGACAGTCCGTTTCAAAAGTTTGTCAGGCAGGATAGCATTGCCTTCGGGCCGGGTGCCAATGATATGAAAGGAGGCGATGTGATCATTTTGTTTGCGTTAAAGGCCTTGTTTGAAGCGGGCTTGCTAAATGATGCACAGATTATCGTGGCCTATACAGGGGATGAGGAAAACACCGGGCATCCTCTTGAAATCAGCCGGAAAGACCTGATCGAGGCTGCAAAGCGTAGCGACATTGCCCTGGGGTATGAAACTTCTACCGGATTCAATTATGCTACGGTAGCTCGTCGGGGTTCATCGGGATGGCAGGTAGAGGTAAGCGGAAAACGGGCCCATTCTGCCGGTATTTTCAGCGAACATACGGGTGCTGGTGCCATTTTTGAAATGAGCCGGATTTTGAATTCGTTTTATGAAGATGTGCGGGGGGAGGAATACCTTACGTTTAACCCGGGCGTGATACTTGGGGGGACCCGCGTGGATTATGATACGGCCATGAGCCAGGGAGAGGCTTTTGGCAAGAGCAATGTAGTGGCACAGACGGCTGTTGTTACGGGTGGCTTGCGGTTTATTTCCGAAGAGCAACTGGCATCTACACGGGAAAAAATGAAGGAAATTGTGTCGCAAAACCTGCCGCAGACGCATGCGGTTATCTCCTTTACTGACAGCTATCCATCCATGGCACCCACCGAAGGCAATCTGGCATTGCTCAGAAAACTCAATCAGGTGAGCCTGGACCTGGGCCAGGGAGAAGTGCAGGCATACAATCCCGGACGAAGGGGCGCAGCGGATATTTCCTTTGTGGCCCAGTATGTCGACGGGCTTGACGGGCTGGGAACCATGGGAGGAGGTGCCCATACACCCGGGGAAACCGTGGATATGCGTACGATGGAAGATTTGACCAAGCGGACAGCCATTTTGCTATACCGGCTGATCAATGAATAAGCGAATAGCTGTTTTCTGTGGGTCTGCCAAAGGATCCAGGCCCGAATATGTACAGGCTGCCGAATCCCTGGGGGAACTGTTTGTCAGGGAAAACATCGGCCTGGTGTACGGGGGTGGATCGATCGGGTTAATGGGTGTGATGGCCGATACGATGATGGCATTGGGCGGCGAAGTGACGGGTGTGATTCCTCAAAAAATATTTGATTGGGAAGTAGGCCATACCGGGATTACCCACTTGCACGTGGTTCAGTCGATGCATGAGCGTAAGGCCATGATGGCCGACCTTTCCGATGCCTTTATTGCCATGCCCGGTGGGATAGGTACGCTGGAAGAGATCATTGAGGTCTTTACCTGGCTGCAGCTGGGCTATCACCACAAAGCATGCGGCTTTCTGAATGTGGGGGGCTATTTTGATCATTTATTTGCCTATTTTGATCACATGGTACGAGAGGGTTTCCTTTCTGCCGCTACGCGTGACCTGGTACATGTATCGGATTCGGCAAGCTCCTTACTTTCCCGTCTGATCACTATCCGTTAGGGGTAGCAGAATTTTTTGCCGGGATTTATGGAAAACAGCCAGGGTATGATCCAATTAGGAGAGTGTGGTGGTGATGCCCTTGTGTTTTCGTGCTGAAGGGCGTACAAGGCTGCCTGATAGCCCCGGGCGTGGGCAGCACGGGGGCCGAGCGGAGCACGGGCGTACAGCAACCAAAGGGCCAGTATCGGTCGCTCCGCATGATGGCCTGTATATCCGATTTTATAATGGTGGATTTGGCCGATGCCAATAATCCGACGAATGTTACCGCGACCGCAACTGACGAATGGCGGGAAGCTGGGCTACCTGTGTGTAGCAAAGTCGAAACCAATGAGTGAAGCATTCAGGGGTAGTATTCAGTTCGTTTTGAAGGGCCGTATAGGAGAGGTAGCGGAAACTGGCGACTTCTGCGGGATTGATAACGGGTGGCCGATCGGAAATGCCGTAATAGACATGGTCAAATTCGTGCTCAGTGAGGTTGTCGTCGAAACGGACATGATAGGTAAAGGAAAAGGCATGATGGAGAGGCACAGACAGGCCCATTTCCTCAGCCAGCCTCCTGACGGCAGCTGCATGGGTTTCTTCACCCGGCCGGGGGTGGCTACATGCCGTATTTGTCCATAATCCGGCCGAATGGTACTTGTCAGCGGCCCGTTGTTGTAAGAGAAAACGGCCACGTGAATCAAAGATGAAGACAGAAAGTGCACGGTGCAGGGAGCCGTTGATATGGGCTTGCATTTTGTCGGCTGTACCTATTGCATGATCCATTTCGTCGACCAGAATGACTTGTTCGCTCTGTGGGACTGTGTGCGTTGGATTTGGGGAGTCGGGCAGGTGATTCGGTACGGACTTCATTTTATTCAGTTTTTCACGATTATTTTTCCTTCACCCGGGTAGTGTTTTTCATAGAGGTAGTAATTGATGCCATCCTTGAGTCCGACGGATGGCACGAGGATGGAGCGGGCGTGAGCGGCCTTCATCACGTCGATGTAAATTTCGGCAGCCGGCAGGATCACCTCAGCCCGATCGGGGTTGAGCTGGAGGCGGTTGATCCGGTCTTCGGGCGAGGTATGTTGAATGGTTTGATGGACGGCCATGACCGTGTCGATGGAAATGCGCCTTCTTTTGTCCCCTTTGGCCAGTTCAAAGATTTTGTTGATGTTTCCTCCTGTCCCGATTGCCCGAATGCGTCCGTATTTTTTGTGAATGGATCTGTCAATCCAGTGGAGGAGGCTATGGCGGGTTTGCTTTACATCGTCGGAATGTCCGCTTCTGACCGATCCGATGGGAAATGAGTGGGATAATACTTTTTCGCGGTTGACGTATAGGTTGAGTTCGGTGCTGCCGCCACCCACGTCGATGTGCAGGTGGTTTTGGTCGTCGATGTAGGTTTGAATGACGCGATTGATCATTTCAGCTTCCTGTGTGCCAGATAGAATCTGAATGGGGAGTCCCAACGTTGATTTTATTTCTGAGCAGATTTCTGAGCCATTTTCGGATTCACGCATGGCAGATGTGGCACACCCATAGTAGTGGTCGATTTCATATAAATCGATGATGTGTTTGAAGGCACGCAGCAGTTTGAACAAATTAGTCTTTCGCTGCGGTGAAATATGGCCAATCGAAAACACGTCCTGACCCAGGCGGATGGGAAAACGGACGTATTCGAGCTTTTTAAACGTTATTTTTTCCTGGTATTCAATGATGCGGGTAATTTGAAGACGTACCGCATTAGATCCGATATCAATGGCTGCCAGCTTCATATTTGGCAATGATAAAAGGAATTCGTGATAAATAACCGGTAATTATTTGTTGCAGCCATCTATATTTGCGCAACTTATCAAGAAAGACTGAGGGACTGGGCCCAATGACGTCTTGGCAACCTTTCCTTCCTGTTGCAGGAAGCAGATTTCGGTGCTAATTCCCATCCCGCAAGATGGCGGGAACAGATAAGCAAAACCTGCCTCTGATTTCTTCCTTGATAAGTATGGTGATAATAAAAAACGAATGGGATGTCGTCCATAAAAGAGATTGCTAAAAACCGGATTCTGGTGCTGGATGGAGCCATGGGCACCATGATCCAACGGTATAAGCTGGAGGAGGAAGACTTCAGGAATGAAGAGCTAGCCGATCATCCACAGTCGCTGAAAGGAAACAATGATTTGCTTTCGGTGACCCGGCCGGATATCATACGCGACATTCACCGGGCTTATTTTGAGGTGG
>JAOUOM010000064.1 GCA_029880385.1 Cyclobacteriaceae bacterium
CAGCCCTTTGGCACAGTAAAGGATGGTTTCTTTGTCTTTGTCCAGTTTGTGCAGGTTATCGCGGAGGGTGTCCAGCTCGATGTTGATGGCACCTTCTACTTTTCCGGATCGGGCGATTTCTTTTGGGGATCGTACATCTACTACTTGAATATCGGCCTGTGCCTGAACCAAATGGTAAAAATCCTCAACGCTGATTTCGTTGTACTGTCCGTTGGCGATGTTGGAGGTAACGAACCCAGTTTCTACCACCGGGTCTTTGGCAGGGGAGAAGGGAGGGGCATAGGCCAGGTCAAGCTGGGGCAGGTCTGACATTTTCAGTTTGGCATAAATGGCTGTGCTCAGTACATCCACCCGTTTGTCGACCCCCACTTCGCCGAAAAGTTCGGCGCCGTAGATGGTATCGTCTTCGGGGCTGTAGTACAGCTCAACGATGATTTCTTTTTGCCCGGGATAATAGCGAGGGGTAGAAGCAGACACAATAAGGTTGGTGCGGTAAGCGATGCCCCGTTTTTCCAATTCACGGGCGTTCATGCCTGTGCGGGCCATGGTATAGTCAAATAGCTTGATAATGGCTGTTTTGTAGGCACCCTTGAATGTTTCATGGGCACCGGCCGCATTGGCACCTGCGGTTCGTCCCCCTTTGTTGGAATGGGTACCCAGCGGGAAGTAATCATGTTCTCCCGTCTGCATGTTGCGAATGCTGGCATTGTCTCCGGCGGCATAAATTCCGGGCAGGGATGTTTCCATCCGTTCATCTACCAGGAGAGCCCCGTTTGCCAGGGATTTTGCACCTTTTTGGATCAGCATTTCGGTATTGGGCCTGATCCCCACGCTCATGATCACAAAATCAGTAGCAAGGGAGCTTCCATTGGCCATTTCAATGCGGTTTATTTTTGATCCGCTCACGTCGAATCCTTTGGCGAAGTTGCCGGTCAATACTTCAATGCCTTTGCTTTCGAGTACATCCTGGGCAAATCCGCTGAATTTTTCCTGCCACATGGGCAGTATCTGCTGACCACCTTCGATGAGGGTTACTTTTTTGCCCAATGCACGGATATTTTCGGCTACTTCCACACCGATCAGTCCGGCACCCATTACCGTAATATGTTTCACGGATTCGAGTACGCCTTCTTTCATGATCTTGTCAAAATCGGCCAGGCTCCGGCAGGTAGACCAGTTGTCGGCTTTTTCAATGTTGGTGATGGGAGGGACAATGGCACGTGCACCGGTGGCAAATACCAGTTTGTCATAATCGTATATCCCATTTGACGTGACGACTATTTTTTGCCGGGGATCAATGTCGAGGACTTCTTCCTGTAATCGTACATCAATATTGAAACGTTCCCTCAGCAGGTTTGCTTCGACGACCAGGAGTTTTTCGCGACTGGGGATCACACCGGACAGTGCATAGGGGATGCCACAGGTAGCATAGCTGATATTTGCGGATTTTTCGAATAAAATAATTTCTACATTTTCATTTTCTCGACGTGCTTTGGCAGCGGCAGATGGGCCTGCCGACAATCCCCCTATAACGATGATCCGATTCATTTCTCTGTTGTTTATGTAAAACTGAAACAAAAGTAGAGGGGTGAAATTTGGGGTAGTGTGACCAATGTAACATTCAGCGCGAGGCGGCAGCCTGATAATTATCAGGAAAAGGATAGCTTCCGGGCCGGTTGGCTTCGTAGCCCCATTGCCGGGTTGGTGCATTTGGATACCTTTGAGGCTTTGTTTTTCAACTACCCCCTATCTATTGAAATCATTTCGAATCATCGTGTTTTCCCTTTTGACGGCCATGGCGGCCTATTCGGGATTTACCTTGTACCAAAACGAGAATGTCAGGCAAAGACAGAAAGAAGACCTAATCGAATTGTCAAAGATTAAGTATGGTTTATTGAATGTGGATGAATGGAAGCGATTGATCGCAGGGATCATTTCTAAAAAAATTGATGAGATTGAACTGACGGACGCTAACCGGGAGGTTGCACGCTCCAGGATTTCTTCCTTTCTGCATACTACGATTGCCGACCTGGAAAAGCGTTACTACGAAGAAAAATCCAAAAGCGTAATGGGAATGATTCAGGGAAGTGTCACTTCCTTGACCGGTATATTTGACAAAATAAAGGCAGATATTCCGGTTTTCACCAATCAAATTTTGGAATTTATTGACAATGAAAAAAACAAAGAGGTAGTCCGGCAGTACCTGATCGAAAAAATGGAGAGCTATGCTGCCGGTACTTTTTCGGAAATGGACTACAGCGGGGTACACGCCATCCTGGCCACCTATGAGGTTGCGGACAAGCACATGGCTGTGGAGATGCTCGCACGGAATATCGGGGAGATGGAAGCCCAAAGCGGGACGTTTGCGGTTTTGCTGTTGGTGGCAGCTCTGTTGACGGTCTTTTTGCTGTTGACGGGAAAAAAACTGACCAACCCGGAGTATTTGCTTGCCATTTTGTTTTCTCTCGTGCTCTTGTCGGTGGGTATCGCTTTGCCGATGATCGAAATAGATGCACGAATAACGGCCATGAGTTTTCACCTGCTTGGCGAAACGATTACCTTCAGTGACCAGGTACTGTATTACAAAAGTAAAAGTATATGGGAGGTGATTACGTTGATGGTCAGCCAGGGCCGTATCGACCTGTGGCTTGTGGGGGCTCTGGTTTTTACGTTTAGTGTGTTCTTTCCGGTTTTGAAACTCGTGTGTTCGATCCTGTTTCTTTACGTTGAAAAATTTAAAAAATCAGGATTTATCCGGTTTGTGGTTTTTAATACGGCCAAATGGTCGATGGCCGACGTAATGGTGATCTCCATTTTTATGGCATACATAGGTTTTGATGGGATTTTGTCGGAACAACTCCGTCAAATGGAGGGGTTGACCCGTTCCATCGACCTATTGACCACCAACCATTCCCGTTTGCTTTTTGGCTTTTACTCCTTCACGTTGTTTGTGCTGGTCAGCCTCCTGATCACGCAAAAGCTACACAACAGGGAAAGAACGCCTGCCCGTCAGTAAACCGAACGGGCTGGCGTCAACGTCCGTTCACTTGGCCCAGGTATCGCGCAGGGTGATGGTGCGGTTGAGTACCAGGCGGTCAGGTGTACTGTCCTCATCTACCCTAAAGTATCCGATTCGTTCAAATTGGAACATATCACCGGCTTTGGCCTCGCGCAGCGAAGGTTCCAGTACGGCCTGTGAATTGATTTCCAGGGAATGTGGATTGAGGTGGTTTTTGAAATCGTCTTCGATTTCACCAAGGTTTTCTGTCCGGAACAAGCGGTCGTAGAGGCGGATTTCGGCACGGGTGACGGCATCTGCTACGGATACCCAGCCCAATGTTCCCTTCACTTTTTTGCCACTTGTATCCTGGCCGCTTCGGGTCTGCGGGTCGTATTCGGCATAGATTTCCGCTACATTGCCGTCAGCATCCTTTTTGAAGCCTGTACAGCGGATAATGTAGGCGTATTTGAGGCGTACTTCCCGATCCGGCCCTAGTCTGAACCATTTTTTTGGACTTGGGGGATCCTCCATAAAATCAGCCCGGTCAATATACAATTCCCGGCCGAAAGGCATTTCGCGGGTTCCTGCCTGTTCGTCTTCCGGGTTGTTGATGGCCTGCATGGTTTCGGTTTTTCCCTCCGGCCAATTGGTAATGATAAGTTTGACAGGATCCAATATGCCAAATACTCTGGGGGCAGTCCTGTTCAGTTCTTCCCGAACGGCATGTTCCAGTACGGCCACATCCGTGAGCCCATTTCGTCTGGCTACACCGATGGTATCGGCAAACCGCCGGATGGCAACAGGGGGATAGCCCCTGCGGCGGATACCGGATAGGGTGGGCATACGCGGGTCGTCCCATCCTGATACATGATTTTGTTCTACCAGTTCGCGAAGGTTCCTTTTGCTCACGATGGTGTAGCTGAGGTTTAGGCGGGCAAATTCTGTTTGCTGCGAAGGATAGATTTCCAGCTGGCTGATGAGCCAGTTATAAAGGGGGCGGTGCACTTCGAATTCGAGGGTGCAAAGTGAATGTGTGATCCCTTCCATGCTGTCAGATTGCCCGTGGGCAAAATCGTAGGTCGGGTAGATACACCACGTGTCGCCAGTCCGGTGGTGCGGCATGTGTTTGATCCGGTAAAGGATCGGGTCACGCATGTGCATATTGGGCGAAGACATGTCAATTTTGGCACGTAGTACTTTTTCCCCGTTTTTGTATTTTCCCGCTTTCATTTCGCCAAATAGTTGCAGGTTTTCCTCTACGGGACGGTTTCGATAGGGGCTTTCTTTCCCGGGGACGGTGGGCGTACCTTTTAGGGCATTGAATTCTTCCTGCGACAGGTCGCAGACATAGGCTGCCCCTTTCTTGATCAATGCTACGGCAAATTCGTAGAGTTGATCAAAATAATCAGAAGCGTAATACTCCCGTTCGTCCCATGCAAATCCCAGCCATTGGATGTCTTTTTTGATAGATTCGACGTATTCGGTTTCTTCTTTTTCCGGATTGGTATCATCAAAACGAAGGTTGCATTTTCCGTTGTATTTGGCGGCAAGCCCGAAATTCAGACAGACGGACTTGGCATGCCCGATATGGAGGTAGCCATTCGGCTCGGGCGGGAAACGGGTATGTATGACCGGGTATTTACCTTCTTTCAGGTCTTTCTCGATCATTTGCTCTATAAAATTCAGCGATTCCTTCTTCTGCGGTTCCATGGCGAAATTTTTTAAGGGTGCAAATCTATTGCAAACTCGATGAATTGAAATGGAATGGGAGCAAATCCTTGGCATTGGCCAGCACCACAAACTGATGGGCATGGTCACCCATTACGATCCGAATGGGTTCATCCTGCAGGCTGGCGTATTCCATGATCACCTGACGGCAGCCACCGCAGCAAAAGGCATCGGCAGGCTGGCCGAGCGCATCTCGCGCAATGACCAGCAGTGTCTTTATTTTTTCGTGGGATCGTCCCTTGGCGGCATAAAGTGCAACCCGCTCGGCACACAAGCCCGAAGGATAGGCTGCATTTTCCTGATTGGTGCCTTCACTGATGCTTCCGTCTTCAAGCAAGACGGCACTTGCTACTTTGAAATTGGAATAAGGGGAGTGGGAAAACCTGAGGACAGCCTCTGCCCGTTGCAGGAGCATGTGGTCATTGTCACTCAACTGCCCTTTTTCCAGATACAAATAGTCTATTTGCTTACTTGGCATGATCAGAAAATCCGGTAGTGAAGGATTTGGTCAAAAAAATCAGGGCCCGACTGGGGCGAAACGAGCAATCCGAACAAAATACCGTACAAAGCCCCATAGAGATGCGCTTCATGATTGATATTGTCCGACATTTTTTTGCCCTGGGAATATGAATACACAATGTAAAAAGCACCCAGGATAAAGCCGGGTATTCCTACGATGCCAAACAGGTAGATTTTGTTGAGGGGCATGTACAATATGCTGCAAAATACCATGGCTGATACAGCACCAGACGCACCGAGTGAATTGTAGCCCGGATTGTGGCGATTTTTCCATGCCACGGGAAGATCGGAAATCACAATGGCCGACAGGTAAAACACCAGGAAGAACAGGCTTGCCGAAGGGCCTTTTTCCATGGCAAACAATTGCTCCACCACCCCGCCAAAAAAGAAGAGGGTAAACATATTAAACCCCAGGTGGGTGTAATTGGAGTGGATAAAGCCAGACGTCAGCAGCCTCCAGTATTCGTTTCGGGTAGCCATCTGGTAGGGGTTCATCATGAATTTGTAATGTAAGCCGGGCTTGCTCCACGTATAAAAACTAATGGCAACTGTGGCGATGATAATGATTAGCGTAAGCGACATAGACGAAAATTTTGACGGGTAAATTAAATAGAATGTATGAAAGCACCTTTGCCTATTTGTCACGACTGGTCAAAAGACCGGCAAAGGATATAAGCTCCTGACGTGCGGCTGAATGCCCACCTACTTCGTCAAAAAGTGCAAAAGCCTGGTCAAAATAATTCTTCATGCGCTGCTGGGCAAGGGTGCCGATGTGTAGTTCTTCATATAGGCCCATGATGGCAGCAATCTTTTCTGACGGGTCAAATTCTTTCAGGCCAAGCCAGTGACTGATCGTTTTCTTTTGGCTGCTACTGGCCCGTGCCAATGCATGGATGAGCAGGAAGGTTTTTTTGTTGGACAAGATATCGCCGCCTACCTGTTTGCCAAATTTTGACTGGTCGGCATAGACATCCAGGTAGTCGTCCATAAGCTGAAAGCCAATGCCCATGGATTCCCCCACCCGATAGAGTTTTTGTTGGTCTTGTGTGGACATTCCCCCCATCATAGCACCCAGTTCGAGGCTAAACCCCAATAAAACAGCCGTTTTCAGGCGGATCATTTCCAAGTATTCCGCTTCCGATACATCCGTCCTGTTTTCAAAATCCATATCGAGTTGCTGGCCTTCACAGACTTCCCGTGCGGTTTGGTTGAACCGGCTGAATGCCGTGGGCAATACTGCAGCACCTACGCCTGCCAGTAGTTCATAGGATTTTATCAGCATGGCATCACCGCTCAGAATTGCGGCAGTCTGGCTCCACTTTTCGTGCACGGTAGGCATGCCCCTTCGCAGCGGTGCCCGATCCATGATGTCGTCGTGCATCAGGGTGAAATTATGAAATACTTCTACAGCAAGGGCAGTTTTTGCTTTGTCGGACAGGTCATTTTGTGTAAGCTGGCAGGCGAGCAAAACCAGCGTAGGGCGTAGTTGCTTACCCCCCAACGACAGGATATAGGAAATGGGTGCGTACAGATTGGCCGGCTCATTGCTCAAATCCAGTGCCGCCACTTCCTTTTGGATGATTTCCTGTATTTCAGGCCATGTTTTCATGCCGCAAACTTACGCGATAATGTGTGTTTACCGTTTGAATTTACGTTTGGTTTTGGCCCCGTTTGCCTGTGGGAGTATCAGGTCGATGGTACGACGGTCAATATCCGTTTTGACGACCAGTACATCCAGTTTGTCTCCGAGGGAGATCATGCGGCCATTACGGCGGCCCATGATGCGGAAATTTTTTTCGTCATAGTCATAGTAGTCATCATCCAGGTCACTGATGCGGATCATCCCTTCGCATTTGGTGGCGATTATTTCCACATAGACACCCCATTCGGTAACGCCGGATACGATACCTTCAAACTGTTCGCCCAGCATGCTTTGCATAAATTCCACCTGTTTGTATTTGATGGATGCCCGTTCGGCATCGGCTGCCCGTTTTTCGCGTTCTGAGGAATGGATGCATTTTTTTTCAAACGCATCTTTGTCGGCGGGTTTTCCATTTTCCAGGTAGTGCCAAAGCAGGCGGTGGACCATCACATCCGGGTAGCGGCGGATGGGTGAGGTGAAATGGGTATAGTGGTGGAATGCCAGGCCGAAATGCCCCTTGGGATCGGTCGTATACCTGGCCTTTGCCATGGACCGGATAGCGATCGACTCAAGTACATTTTGTTCCGGTTTGCCTTCAATTTCGTCCATCAACCGGTTCAGGTTTTTTGAAACCGGGCCATTCAGGTCGAGCTTGTGTCCAAAACGGGCGGCAAATTGAGAAAAATTCTGCAGTTTTTCGGGATCGGGATCGTCGTGTGTACGGTATACGAATGTGTAGGAGCCTTCTGGCTTTTTCCCGTCTTTTTTCTGGTAAATAAAGGTAGCCACTTCCTGATTGGCAAGGAGCATAAATTCCTCGATCATCTTGTGCGCATCCTTGCGTTCCTTGGGCACCACGGCCAGGGGTTTGCCTTTTTCATCCAATTGGAATTTCACTTCCACGGTTTCGAAATTCACGGCTCCATTTTTAAAGCGCTTTTTTCGTAGTTTGTGCGCAAGGGTATTAAGGGTGGTAATTTCCGGGGCGAAATCCCCTTCGCTGCTTTCGATCCGTTCCTGTGCTTCTTCATAGGTAAAACGGCGGTCGGAAAGGATAACCGTCCGGCCAAACCATCGGCTGAGGATGTTGGCATTGTTGTCAAGTTCGAATACAGCCGAAAACGTGAGTTTTTCTTCCAGCGGGCGCAGGGAGCAAAGTCCGTTGGAGAGTTTTTCCGGAAGCATGGGGATGGTGCGATCCACCAGATAGACCGATGTTGCCCGTTCGAGTGCTTCTTCTTCCAGCAGCGTATCGGGACGGACGTAGTGCG
>JAOUOM010000065.1 GCA_029880385.1 Cyclobacteriaceae bacterium
AGACAAGGTTTGGAGGGCGTACAGCATGTAGTCGAGGTACTGGATTTCGGCGATAGGACGTAAGCCACGCAGGGCGGCACCGATGCCCTGGCCGATAATTGTTGTTTCGCGTATGCCCGTATCGGTAACGCGTAATTCACCGTATTTGTCCTGCAGCCCGGCAAAACCCTGGTTTACATCCCCAATTTTGCCTACATCTTCTCCCAGGGCAAAAACCAGGGGATTGGATTGCAGATGATGATCAAAGGTAGCCTGAAGGACTTCCCGTCCATCGACTAATTTGGACGTGTCCGAATAGACAGGTTTTACTTCCTTTTTTTTGATGGCGGCATCATCCGATTCGCTGTATACGTGTGAGCTGTACTGTTCTGTATACTGGTGCATTTTGTCTTCATGCCAGGACAAAAGGTTTTTCTTTTCGATACCCAAATCGGATCGAAGCTCCCATAGAACCGAACGAACAGCCTTCATGATGTCCATTTTCAGGGGATTGTGGATGTCATGAAGGTCGTTGTGGATCAATTGGACTGCCCTGTTGTTCGGGTTGGCCTGGAGTGTCTTATGAATAAGGTCAAGTGCCGTTTTATGGTCAGCCTTTATTTCGGTAATGTAGGCTTTCCAGGCAGCCTCCTTTCCATGGCGGGCCGATGCTTTGGCTTCCCGTTCGATTTGCGCTAGTTCTTCTTCGGTAGCAATACCCTCTTCCAGTATCCAGTTTCGGAATTTGAGGTTACAATCATGCTCTTTTTCCCAATTAAGTCGTTCTTTGCTTTTGTACCGTTCATGTGAGCCCGAAGTGGAGTGTCCCTGGGGTTGGGTCATTTCTTCGACATGGATCAGGCAAGGGATGTGTTGGGTTCGTGCCAGGTGTTCGGCTTGTTGATAGGCCGCGATGAGCTCCTGGTAATTCCAGCCACGGGCTGTAAGGATTTCAATTCCGGCCTGTTCATCGGTTCGTTGGAAACCAGCCAGTGCTTTGGAGATGCTTTCTTTTACGGTGTGAAATTTTTGAGGAACAGAAATGCCATACCCGTCGTCCCAAATGGAGATCACCATGGGTATCTGGAGCACTCCTGCTGCATTGATGGCTTCCAGGAAATGGCCCTCCGAGGTTGAAGCATTGCCAATGGTGCCAAAGGCAATTTCATTTCCATTGATAGAGAAATCTTTGAAGTCATTTAGCCCGGGATTTTGGCGGTAGAGCTTGGAGGCATAGGCCAGGCCTACAAGCCGGGGCATTTGCGCAGCTGTGGGTGAAATATCGGAGGCCGAATTTTTTTTATCAGTGAGGGTTTTCCACTGGCCTTTTTCGTTGAGCGAGCGTGTTCCGAAGTGGCCGTTCATCATCCGTCCTCCCGAGGCGGGCTCTTCTTTCACATTGGTGTGGGCATATAATTGGGCGAAAAATTGCTGAGAAGACAATTCGTCAATGGCCATCATAAATGTTTGGTCGCGGTAGTACCCGGAACGGAAGTCGCCATTTCTGAATACTTTGGCCATCGCGATTTGCGCCAGCTCCTTGCCATCACCAAATATCCCAAATTTGGCTTTACCCATGAATACTTCCTTACGGCCCATCAGACTGTTTTCCCGGCTCTCCATAGCAGTAAAAAAATCTTTGAGGATTTCAGTTTTACTTAGCTGGGTTTGTCTCTCTTTTACTTCTTTCACTATAGCCCGGTTTTAGTCCAAAATAGCCTGGAATGTTTCCAAATATAACGAATGATTTAATAAATCAGGTTTCGTTCCCCAAATTATATTTATTTTTTAAGGAATAAAAAATTGTTTTAACGAAATATAATATTGTAATAAATGCAATACGCAGAATATATAATTAATTATAGATGAAAAAGTGATTTTTGATTTCAAGAAGGTTTTGAAGGGGAAAATTGTTAATAAAACGGATTATTTCTTCCAGGATTATATTTGCTCTAAATAACAAAATCCCAAAAGATATCATGATTATCGGTGTTCCAAAAGAGATAAAAAACAACGAAAACCGGGTGGCGTTGACCCCAGCTGGTGTCAAGGAATTGGCCAAATTGGGCCACACGGTTTATGTACAGGCAACGGCTGGTGCCGGGAGTGGTTTTAGCGACGAATCGTATGTGGCTGCGGGTGCTACGATCCTTTCAACCATCGAGGAAACCTATCAGGTTGCCGAGATGATCATCAAGGTAAAGGAGCCGATTGAGGCTGAATACAACCTGATCAAAAAAGACCAATTATTGTTTACCTATTTTCATTTTGCCTCCTATGAGCCACTTACACGTGCCATGATCGAACGTGGGGCCATTTGCCTGGCCTATGAGACGGTAGAACGTCCGGATCGCTCGCTGCCATTGCTGGTTCCCATGTCTGAGGTGGCAGGCAGGATGGCGATACAGGAAGGTGCCAAGTACCTTGAAAAGCCCCTAAAAGGAAGGGGTATCCTGTTGGGTGGTGTGCCCGGTGTACGACCTGCCAAAGTGCTTGTGCTGGGAGGGGGTGTAGTCGGGACAAATGCAGCTAAAATTGCGGCCGGAATGGGTGCCGATGTTACGATCATGGATGTAAACCTGTCACGCCTTCGTTACCTGGATGATGTGATGCCTGCAAATGTCAATACGCTGATGAGCAATGAGTATAACATTCGGGATTTGTTGCCTACGCATGACCTGATCATAGGGGGGGTGCTGATCCCCGGAGCCAAAGCCCCACACCTCATTACCCGCGATATGCTCAAGGAAATGCGACCGGGGACTGTTTTGGTAGATGTGGCAGTAGACCAGGGTGGTTGTATCGAAACCTGTAAGCCAACTACCCATGAAGACCCCATCTTCATCATCGATGACGTGGTTCATTATTGTGTGGCCAATATGCCGGGTGCTGTCCCGTATACATCTACACTCGCTCTTACCAATGCGACCCTACCCTATGCCATTCAATTAGCCAATAAAGGATGGAAAAAAGCGTGTATTGAAAACAATGACCTCAAGCTTGGGCTGAATGTGGTAGGCGGAAAAGTAGTCTATAAGGGGGTTGCGGAAGCATTTGGGCTTACGCATACACCTGTTGAAAATGTTTTGTGATTTTAATTCATTCACTCACCAGGCCGGGTTGTCAAGCAATCCGGCTTTTTTTTTGAAAAAAAAGAAAACTTTATATATTGACCAATCGTTCAGTCAATAAGTATGAGCCCGCGTACAAAAAAGCAAAATGAGGTATTACGAAGTGTAGCCCGCGAAAAAATCATGGCAGCAGCACTAGAACTCTTTGGCACCAAAGGATACAAGGCGACTTCCATTCATGACATTGCAAAAAGGGCCGGCGTATCCAAGGGATTGGTGTATCACTATTTTTCCGGTAAAGAGGATTTGGTCATAAAAATGGTCGAAGGTCTGATGCAAAAAAATGCACACGTTTTGGATCTTGTCTCAGACAAAAATCCCAAAACCATGCTTGGGAATATTTTCACTTTGTTTTTCCGGGAACTACGGGAGAATTTTCATAACTATTACCTTCTCTACAATATGTCGCACGAGATAAATGGGGTTGACTTTGTTCATGCCATTGCTGTGCAGAAAATGAACAAACAACTTGAACTGTTCATTCAGTTATTGGGCGATATCGGATGGGAAGACCCGGTTGGAGATGCAAGGTTGTTGTTGGCTACCCTGGACGGTATAGGAAGGCAGTA
Organism: Cyclobacteriaceae bacterium; assembly: GCA_029880385.1. Taxonomy (GTDB): domain Bacteria; phylum Bacteroidota; class Bacteroidia; order Cytophagales; family Cyclobacteriaceae; genus JAOUOM01. The sequence goes on from JAOUOM010000065.1 coordinate 3,680, forward strand.
CCTTGTGTTTCAGCAGGACTATCCAATGGACGAAATAGAAAAAACATTATTCAACAAATATTGCAAGCCATGAGAAAATTTATCCTCTTGCTGTTTTTAATCCCTTTTCAGTTTTTCCTGCAGGCACAGACGGCAGGGGAAATCATCAAAAAAGCCGATGAGCGTATGCAGGGAAAATCCAGTCAGGGTACCATGACCATGAAGATCATTCGTCCGAAATGGACGCGTGAAATTACAATGAAAAGCTGGAGCAAAGGCACGGACTACAGCATGGTGCTGATCACGGCACCGGCCCGTGACCAGGGGAGTGGGTTTCTCAAACGCGACAAGGAGCTATGGAGCTGGCAGCCGTCTATCGACCGGGTCATAAAAATGCCGCCTTCCATGATGATGCAAAGCTGGATGGGATCGGATTTTACCAATGACGATCTGGTAAAGCAATCGTCCATTGTCAATGATTTTGACCATTTCCTCGAAAAAGACACGGTCATACAGGGGTATGAGGCATGGAAAATCGTGCTGAAGCCCAAGGAAGAAGCGGCGGTAGTATGGGGCAAAATAGAGGCCTATATCAGTAAAAAGGATTTTTACGAGCTGCTGTTTAACTACTATGATGAGGATGAATATCTGATAAATACGATGATCCTTTCGGAGATAAAATTGCTGGGCGATCGGATGGTGCCTACCAAAATGGAAATGATCCCTGCCGAAAACCCGGAGCAAAAAACCATTATCCTGTATCAGGATTTTGCCTATAATGTGGAACTGGACGAGTCTTTTTTTTCCATTCAAAACCTGAAGCAAATACGATGAGGGCAGCCTTTTGTCCGTACCGGACGGGCAGTCATGGGAATCCAAACGATTAAAGACAATGAAAATGTACCTGAAACTTGCCTGGCGAAATATATGGCGAAATCGGAAGCGAACCTGGATCACAGCCTCTTCGATTGGCTTTGCTGTTTTTTTTGCCTGCGTGATGCAATCCATGCAACTGGGCACGTACGAACTGATGATCGACAATACCGTACGTTTCTATACCGGGCACCTTGGCATTCATCAGGAAGGGTACTGGGAAGAAAAAATCCTTGACAATAGCTTTGAAGGTGGTAACCAAGTTCCGGTTACCAATGAGAACATTACAGTCATGGTGCCCCGGCTTACCTCTTTTGCCTTGTCGTCTTTTGGCGACCGCACACGCGGTGTGATGGTCAATGGGATTGATCCCGAAAGAGAGTCAGTGCTTACGGCTCTGGATAAAAAAATAGTAAAGGGACGTTATCTGACGGATCGGGGTTCGCTTATTGCCGAAGGACTGGCCAGTTACCTGAAACTTCAGGTAGGCGATACGTTGGTGATGATAAGTCAGGGCTATCATGGGGTAAATGCCGCAGGCAAATTTCCGGTTGTTGGCATCGTGAAATTCCCGGTGCCGGAACTCAACCAGCAGTCGGTTTACCTGACGTTGGATGAGGCCCGATCGTTTTACGGTGCAGAAGGGCTACTTACTTCCTATTCCATTTTACTGGACGATCCCTCCGTCACCCGGCAGGTTCAGAAGGAAGTGGAAAAACAACTGGCCGGTACAGGCCTTCGGGTGATGGACTGGAAAACCATGATGCCCGAACTGGTCCAAAGTATTGAGCTCGACTATTATGGCGGTTTGATCATGATCTATATCCTCTATGCCGTCATTGCCTTTGGCATTTTTGGCACCTTTATCATGATGACAAAAGAACGGACATACGAATTTGGCATTTTGGTTTCCATCGGGATGAAAAAGCGGAAAATACAGGCCATGGTGGCTATTGAGGTGTTCTTGCTGTCGCTTTTTGGTGTTTTGTTGGGCGTAGTGGCCAGTTTTCCGCTCAACCTGTATTTTTACCTGAACCCGATTCGCCTGACGGGCAATCTGGCGGAAGCATATGAAAAATTTGGTTTTGAGCCTGTGATGCCCTTTTCGATGGATCCGGTCATCTATTATGACCAGGGCCTCGTGATCCTGTTTATTGCCCTTGTGCTGGGTGTTTATCCCATGTTGTCCATTATGCGTCTGAACAGTGTAAAAGCATTAAAAGAATGATACTTTCATTATCCTGGAAAAATATCTGGCGGTCAAAACGGAGAAGTTTTGTGGTCATGGGTGCCATCATCGTCGGGGTGTGGGCACTCATTTTTTTATTCTCATTTCTCAATAGCTTTAATGAAGCCTATCTGCGTAATGCTATTAACTATGAATACTCGCACATCCAGGTACACCATCGATCGTACCTGACAGAGCCTGACGTAAAATTTTCAATTACCGACAAGGAAAAAATGATTTCCGCCCTTTCTTCCAACTCAATGGTTCAGGCATATTCTGCCAGGCAATTGGTGAGTGGGATGATCGCCAGCAGTAAGGCAAACTCAGGTGTGATGATCTATGGTGTAAGCCCCGCCGACGAGGCACAGGTAACCGCACTGGACCAACAACTGGTGGAGGGGGATTATTTTGCTGAAATAAAGCGAAACCCGGTATTGATCAGTAAAAAGACAGCTGATAAGCTCAAAATCGGTCTGCGTTCAAAAGTGGTGCTGACATTTCAAAACATCGAAGGGGAAATAACCTCGGGAGCCTTTCGGGTAACGGGTATATTTGACTCCAAATCCCCGAAAATAAATGAAAGTGTGATCTATGTACGCCAGTCTGACATCAGCCGTCTGGTTGGTTTTGAGGGGGTAAATGAGATTGCCATTCTGGCCAGTCAGCTCAGGGAGATTCCGCAAATTGAGGAGGATCTCAGGCGTGAGTTTGGCGAGGTGACCATTCGTCGCTACAATATTGTGGCTCCCGAATTTGATCTTTTGGAACAGCAATCCACTGTTTCCAAGCAGATGCTGACCACCATCATTATGCTGGCACTGTTGTTTGGGATCATCAATACCATGTTGATGGCGGTACTTGAGCGTACCAAGGAAATTGGCATGTTGCGTTCGGTCGGTATGCAAAAACTACGTGTATTTGGGATGATCATCTGGGAAACGCTTCTGTTGTCGCTGGTTGCGGCACCGGTCGGGTTGATGATGGGATTTGTTACCAATTTATATTTTGGCGAACGGGGAATGGATCTGTCGCGATATGCCGAATCCTTAAAGGAATACGGGTACGATTCCATTTATTATCCCTCACTCGATAATTCGGCCTATTACATACTGATGCTTGTAGTGGTCGTGACGGCACTCATTGGTGCCATTTACCCGGCCTGGAAGGCCATTCAATTAAATCCATTAGAAGCCATTAGAAAATTATGAGTATGCCTGTTATCGAAACCATTAAACTGAAAAAAGTATACAACCCGGACAAAATTCCGGTGGTTGCCATCGATTCGGTCGACCTTACGATTGAGCAGGGGGAATTTACGGCCATAGTGGGCCCATCTGGTTGTGGGAAAACAACGCTTCTTAATCTGATCGGAGGTCTGGATGTGCCTACGGAAGGATCTGTAAAAGTAGCGGATACCCAAATCGGACAACTTCGGGAAGCACAACTGACGGATTTCCGATTGAAGCACATTGGCTTTGTATTTCAGTCCTATAACCTGATACCGGTACTTACCGCACGTGAAAATGTAGAGTTTATCATGCTTTTGCAAAACAGTGACAAAAAGGAACGGGAAGGGAGATCGGCAGAATTAATGGAAAAGATGGGAATGAAAGAAGCCATGGACCGTCGACCAGCCGAGCTTTCGGGCGGTCAGCAGCAGCGGGTAGCAGTGGCTCGGGCACTGGCCTCCAGGCCCAAGTTTATCTTGGCAGATGAACCAACTGCCAACCTCGATTCCAAATCAACGGAATCCTTGCTCGACATTATGTCGCGAATGAATCAGGAAGAAAATGCCACATTTATCTTTTCTACGCACGATCATCGGGTGATCGACAAGGCCAGAAGGGTTATTACACTGGAAGATGGTAAAATTACATCAGATGAACGCCGGTAAGGCAATACTGTTTTTTTGCTGTATGCTGATGTTGTCACCTGATCTGCGGGCACAGGATGACGAAGGTCAATGGGAGGTCAAAGGCTATATCAAAGACATGGTTTCTGTTCAGTTTCCCTCTGGGGCAGATACCGTGATCCTTGATAACCTGGTCCATCAACGGCTCAATGTGCGTTGGTTTCCCACCGATAAATTTAGTGCCCGACTCGAAATTCGTACGCGCCTTTTTACGGGGGATCGGGTGAATTCGCTTCCCAACTATGCCCAGTTGGTAGATGTAAACAATGATTATTTTGACCTATCCTTTTTGCCTGTCAACAAACCGGGTGTGGTATGGCATACGATGATTGACCGAGCATATGCGCAGTGGCAGGAGGATGGCTGGACATTGAGCGCGGGGCGTCAGCGGGTCAACTGGGGTGTGAACCTGGCATGGAACCCCAATGATATTTTCAATGCCTATTCATTTTTTGATTTTGACTATAGCGAGCGGCCGGGC
>JAOUOM010000066.1 GCA_029880385.1 Cyclobacteriaceae bacterium
ATAACGGAAATATTCTCAACCAGGAAAATCCCGCACAAAATGGGGATAAGAAGTTCTTTCCGAATGACCAACGCAAGCACGGCGATTATGGCTCCCAGAGACAAACTACCAGTATCTCCCATGAATACCTGTGCCGGAAAGGAATTGTACCACAGAAAGCCAATGCTAGCCCCTACAAATGCCGAACAGAATATCACAAGTTCACCGGAATTAGGGATAAACATGATATTTAGGTAGTCGGAGAAGATGGCATTGCCCGACAGATAGGCAAATATTGCCAGGGTAAGCCCAATGATGGCAGAAGTCCCGGCTGCCAGCCCGTCCAGTCCATCCGTAATATTGGCACCGTTTGAAACAGCCGTTACAATAAAGATGACAAGCAGGATATAAATCAGGTTTGTCCAGACTTCCAACGATTCGGGGAGTAGCCAGCTATACTGGAATTCGTTCCCCTTTACAAAAGGAATGGTCGAGACAAGGGCTTTCACATCGGTATAAACTGACATATCCCCCGAGGCAAACTCCCGGATCACGATATCCGGATGATACACCATGACAGCACCTATCATAAAGCCAAGGATAAGCTGTCCCGTAATTTTGAATTTGCCGCGCAGGCCTTCTTTGTTTTTCCGTTTTATTTTCAAAAAATCGTCCAGAAACCCGATCAAACCCATCCATACAGCCGTGATGAGCAGCAAGATGATGTAAATATTGCCTATCTGGGCAAATAACAGGGTGGGAATCACAATGGCTGAGAGGATAATAATCCCGCCCATAGTTGGCGTACCTTGTTTTTCCATTTGCCCCTGAAGCCCCAAATCACGGATAGACTCACCCATCTGGAATCGGCGAAGCAGGCTTATTAGATATTTTCCAAAAACAATGGTGATCAACAGGGAGATCAGAGCGGCCATACCTGCCCTGAATGAAATAAAACGGAACACGCCCGCCCCCATCAGGTCAAATTGTTTATCCAGATAATCGAACAAATAATACAGCATCTATCTCACGTTTAACATTTCAATCAATATTTCCTTGTCATCAAACGGGTATTTTACCCCTTTGATTTCCTGGTACGTTTCGTGGCCCTTGCCCGCTACCAGGATGATGTCCTGAGGGCCGGCAAGGTTACAGGCAGTGCGGATGGCTTCTTTTCTGTCCACAATGCGCATTACTTTACGCTGACCGGACTTGGGTATCCCCGCAAACATTTCATCAAGGATCGCCTCCGGGTCTTCACTGCGCGGGTTATCGGAAGTCAGGATCACCTTATCTGAAAAATGATGGGCAATGGAAGCCATTTTTGGCCGTTTTGTCCGGTCACGATCCCCGCCACATCCAACCACCGTAATCAGCTGTTCATTCTGCGTACGCAATTCCATAATGGTCTGCAATACATTGTCCAGTGCATCCGGTGTATGGGCATAGTCGACAATGGCAAGTACCTGACTGGTATTGGGGATATATTCAAAGCGTCCTCTTGCCCCTTTTGCTTCCGACAAATGTGTAAGTACTTGCTGAGGTTCCTCACCGAGCAATACCGCAGTAGCAAACACGCCGAGCAGGTTATAAGCGTTAAATGCCCCGATCAACCGGAACCACACAAATGTCCCGTTCAACTCCATCTCAATCCCCTGCAACGTATTATGAATGATTTTGCCTTTAAAGTCCGACATACATTTGATAGAAAATGTATGATGGCCGGCCTTACAGTTTTGCAGCATGATGGCACCCCGCTTATCATCCCCATTTACCAGCGCAAAAGCCTCCTTATGTAGTCCGTCAAACAGCAGTTTTTTGGCCGCTATATAGGCATCAAACGTTTGGTGATAATCCAGATGATCATGGGTGATATTGGTAAAAACGCCTCCGGCAAACTGGATGCCTGCCACACGGCCCTGCACCAATGCATGAGAACTAACTTCCATAAAGGCATGTGTACACCCTGCTTCGACCATTTTTGAAAGGAGCTCATTCAGAGCAATGGCATCCGGCGTGGTAAAATTGGACGGAAGCACCTCCTGGCCAATCTTATTTTCGACGGTTGAAATCAGCCCGACCGTATAGCCCAATTGGACAAACAGCTCAAATAAAAGCGTGGCGGACGTTGTTTTTCCATTGGTCCCGGTCAATCCAACCAATTTCAGCTTTCGGGAAGGATTTTGATAGAAGTTTGAAGCCACAACTCCCAAGGCCTGGGTGGTATCGTCCGTCAGCACATACGTCACCCCCTCCGTGATTTCGTCGGGCATTTTTCCGCACAACACACTGCGCGCGCCCTTCGCAATGGCATTGGAAATAAAGTCGTGACCATCTGACTGTAGTCCTTTGACAGCCACAAACATTCCTCCTTCCTGCACTTTGCGCGAGTCAAACGCCAGGGAAGGCACGTCCAACTCCCTGCTTCCGTGGATGGAAAGCAATTTTACGCCGTACAATATGTCCTGTAACTTAGCCAAGGGATATGCGAATTTTTTTGATACTACTTATTTTACTTCCCGGGTTTAGGGATTGTCCTACTACCCGTCCATGCCCGTACACTTCTACTTCTAGCCCATTATTTTCCAAAACATAAAGCGCATCACGCAGGGTCATCCCCCGCACATCCGGCACGATCTGATGGCTGATGGCATTGCTCTTCCAAAAGATCGAATTGTTGACAATATCTGTTTTCACCCAGGGTGCCGCGCTTTCATCCGAATGATTGGAAATCCCCAGCTCATTACAGATCAAGGTCAGGTCATCCCGGTTTCCGGAACGAACCACTGGAAATATACCCGTGAAATCCCTGTTTTTGACAAGGGTGGCGTTGTGCAAGTCCATTTCGGTGGCATAAATTTTATCTGCGATTTCCTTAAAGACCGGTGCCGATACATCACTACCATAAATCTGGAAGCCCTTGGGGTCATCGATCACCACAATACAACTGTAGCGGGGCTGCTCGGCAGGAAAGTACCCGGCAAACGACGTATAGTACTGGTTGGTATATTTGCCATTGATTACCGTTTTGGCCGTGCCGGTTTTACCCGCCACCTTATATTTTGTATTGTTAATGTTTTTTGCCGTGCCCTGCTCCACGACACCCTCCAGCATGATTTGCATTTTCTTAAGTGTTGATTTGGAGCAAATAGCAGAATTGAGGGTTTTGGTCTTAAATTCTTCGACTACTTTGTCGGCCTTCCGAATGGATTTCACAATGATTGGCTGGATCATTTTTCCATTATTGGCCACTGCATTGTACAATGTCAATGTCTGGAGAGGCGTCATTTTCAGTTCATAACCATGCGACATCCAGGGCAGTGATGTCCCACTCCAGCTTGAGTCTGCCGGTGTTTTGATATAGGGTTTTCCCTCGCCTACCATCTGAAATCCGATGGGCTGTGACAGCCCCATGTCATATAAATAATCGATAAACCGCTGTGGGTCTTTGTTGAAATGGCGGGTCACCAGCTTGGCAATACCAATATTGGATGAGTTCTCAAAAACCTCCTTTAACGTCAGCACACCATATCCTCCCGGTTTGTGATCGCGCATGACCTCTTCAAAGAAATTCAACTCACCATTTCCTGTATCGATGGTATCGTCAAGGTTCAGATTTGTGTCTTCCAGCAGGGCAATCATACTGGCCAGCTTAAAGGTAGAGCCTGGTTCACGCGAACCCTGGCTGCCCACTGCATAATTGTAACGTTCGTAGTATTTCCCTTCGGGATTGCGGCTCAGGTTTGACATTGCCTTAATTTCCCCGGTCTTCACTTCCATTACCACTACCGTTCCGTAATCAGCCTGGTGACTAACCAATGCCCGGTACAATGCTGACTCGGCTATGTCCTGGATATTAATGTCAATAGTGGTTTCCACATCATATCCGTCGACAGGGCGGGTTTCTGTGCCGTCGTATACGGGCTTCCATCCTCCCCCGGACATTTTCTGGTACAGCATCTGGCCATTTTTTCCAGCCAGTTGTCTGTTAAAACTATATTCAAGACCGACAACCCCCCGGTTTTCATCATTTACGGTACCAATGGTCCGGTACCCCAAATGCGAAAAAGGTAAAATACGTTTTTCTACCTTTTCAAAAATCACACCTCCCCTGAGTCTGCCCTCCCTGAAAATAGGCCAGTTTTCGATTTTCTTTTTGTCCTGATAGCCGATTTCCTTACGGCTAAGCATCAGGTACTGCCGTTTATTCTTTCGGGCTTCGTCTATTTTTCGTTTATAGGCTGTCTGGGACATGTCTTTATAAAATCCGGCAAGCAGGTAACTAAGTGAGTCAATGTTTGACTCGTACAGCCTGTCATCGGGAAGAGACGGATCAAAGGCAACCCGGTAATAGGGAAGTGACGTGGCCAGAAGGCTCCCATTATCGGAATAGATATTGCCCCGTGTAGCGTCCACTTTCATCACTTTCATGCCAATGGTCTGTGCCAATGCTTTCCATTCTGCCCCCTCCACATATTGCACCTTAATGATTCGATAAAAAATGCCCATGCAGAACAACAGAACCATCAAAAAAGCGATCCTAACGCGTAGTAATATGGACTTTTTTATATTCATTTATCAGACAAAACAATTTTTTCGGGTGGCACGGAAGACTCCTGCAAACCCAGCCGGGCTGCTTTTTTGGCTACTTCCGATTGCTTACTGGCAAACATATAATCTGCCTTTAATGTGGTATAGTCTGCCCGGAGGTCTTCTACCCGTTGTTGGAGCACATGAATGCTGCGTGTTTTTTTCTCTGCATAATGACGGTTGCCTATATAAAGCAGGCACAGAAAAGAGACATATAAAATCTGGGGCAAAAACCGGACATGGATCACCTCTGCCAGGGTGCTATCAATACGAAGCAAGCGTTCAAACAAGACAAAGAAACCATTGCCTTTTTTGTTTTTTTCTGGTAATCGATAGGTATTTACTGCCATTATTTCTTTACTGCTATCCTTAATTTGGCACTTCGTGCCCTGTTATTTTCAGCTATCTCTTCTTCGCCGGGTACAATGGGTTTGCGGTTGAACGGATCCAATGGCCGAATCAGATTGCCATAAAAATCCTTTTCCTGCTTTCCTTTGAAATTTCCACTGGAAATGAAATTTTTTACCAGCCTGTCTTCAAGGGAATGGTAGCTAATCACCACCAGGCGTCCTTCCGGTTTCAGTACATCGGCACATTGTGTCAACATTTCCTTTAATGCGCCCATCTCGTCGTTTACTTCAATCCTGATGGCCTGAAATAATTGGGCCAGATACTTTGCCGTCTTCCCTCGTGGTGCTACTTCGGTGGCGATTGCCTTCAACTGGCTGGTAGTTTCGATGGGTGCCTGATTTCGTTGCCGTACAATCCGGGCTGCCAGTGTGCGGGCATTTATGATTTCGCCATATAAACTAAGCACATGCACCAAGTCGGATTCTTCGTATGAATTGATGACTTCCTTTGCTGTAAGTCCGGGACTCGAATAGTCCATCCGCATATCAAGGGCACTGTCAAACCGGGTAGAAAATCCCCGTTGCTGCTCATCAAACTGATGCGATGAAACGCCCAGGTCAGCGAGAATCCCATCGACCTGGGTAGATCCATGGAATTTCAAATAGCGCTTTATATGTCTGAAATTGGAAGGCACAAAAAGAAAAGAACGATTTTCATCCGACTCAAATGTCCTGGTGTTTTTGTTTGCATCAGGATCCTGGTCAAATGCAATGAGCCTTCCGTTCGAAAGCTTTTGGTAGATTGCTGCAGAATGGCCCCCTCCTCCAAACGTGACATCCACATACGTCCCTCCCGGATGAATGTCCAACCCCTCGACACTCTCGTTTAGCAAAACAGGTATATGATATTCCATTCTTCAACTATTCATCAAGGTATCGCTGCGCCAAATCAGAATATTCACCACCTTCGGCCGCGATACTCTGGTCAAACACATCCGGGTTCCATATTTCAATGTAATTGCCCATTCCAATCAGCAAAACATCTTTTTCAATCTGGGAATGGGCAAGCATATTTTTCGGAAGCAAAATCCTTCCGGCATTATCCAGCTCAACTTGTGCGATACTCCGAAAGAATATGCGCTTCAGCTTTCGCTGCTCAGGGTTAAACTCACTTAGTGCTGCAATTTTCTGATGGATTTTTCGGTACTCAAGCATCGGGTAAAGAATCAAGTTTGATTCAAACCCTTTCCTGAGCATCAGCTCCGAAGTAGATACCTCGGGAAGGTTTGCCTTGATCTTTGCAGGCAAGACCAACCTCCCTTTGGCATCCAACTTACAATCAAATTCGCTTGTAAAAAAAGCCATGTAAGTATTGAAAAATATAAACCACCATGACAAATGTAAGAAAATAGTTGACATTTTCACCCACTTTACTACACATTCTTACACAAATCTACAAAAAACCAATAAACCAGAACAAAACAGCTTTTTTTCTTACTAAAGGGAAGAATAGGTAAGTGACCCAAAATGAACAATTTATAATTTTTCGAAATTTTGATTGTGAAAAATCAATAAAAATTAAAAAATATCAAAAAAGTGGGAGAATGTGGGGTAAACTGCATTTGCAACCATCTGCCTGCAAATGGCATATCCGCCAACCAGTACATTTCCTCCGTACTACCACTCAAACCCTTACAATGAAGGTTGATCAGAAAATGTCCGCAGTTTGCCTGTTCCCCCTCTATCTTTAGCTTGCAATGAAACAAAACCTATTTCTTTCACTTCTTGCCTCTTTGGGCGCATTTTTATTGTTTTTTTCAGGAATCATTAAAAATGCAGCGGATCCTTTTGAATTCTATAGCGAATCACTAAGCGGATCATCGGTCAATATCGCCATGACTCCCATACATGGTGGCCAGTTTATGATGGGTAGCCCGGAAAACGAACCCGGCCGTAAACCGGATGAAGGGCCTCAGCACAGTGTCACCATCGACGACTTTTGGATGAGTACCCTGGAAATTACCTGGGAACAATACGAACTCTTTCTCTACCGTGAAACGGACAGGATCATTGCCGCCAAAAAAGGAAACGTCCAGCTGGACATTGATGCAGTGTCCGGAGCCACAATGCCCTACGTGAATTTTAACCGGCCGGGTCACCCCGTGGTAGACATCACCCAGTATGCGGCCTCTACATTTTGCGAATGGCTTACTGCCAAAACCGGCCATTATTACCGCTTGCCAACAGAAGCCGAATGGGAATATGCCTGCCGCGCAGGATCCACCTCGGCCTATTCATTCGTCCCAAATGAGGATTTGACCGAATATGCCTGGTTTGATGAGAACAGTAACGGCAGTTTTCGCAAAGGCGGTTTAAAAGAACCCAATAAGTGGGGCCTTTACGACATGCACGGCAATGTGGCCGAATGGGTTTTGGACAGTTATGACCCTCAGTATTATACGCGTGCCCTGCAAAAAGGACAACACATCCCCTATCTCGGCACGGAACTGTACCCACGGGTTGTGAGGGGTGGTTCATGGAAAGATGGTGCCAACGAACTACGCTCTGCCAGCAGGGGGCATTCCGTAAAGGAATGGAAACGCCGCGACCCGCAATTTCCCAAAAGTCTATGGTGGCATACCGATGCCACCCATGTCGGGTTTCGCGTCGTACGACCAAAAAAAGAACCCTCCCCTGATGAAATGAAAAAATATTGGGTGACACCCATCGAAGAATATTAAAACCAAACGATTATGAAAACACATAACGAAACAAACCCTGCGCGAAGGGAATTTATGAAAAATTCGGCACGAATCGCCGGCACTGGAATCATCCTTAGTTCCCTACCTGCAGGTGCGAGCGCTTTTGTCGCTGCTCAGGATGAGATACGTGTAGCAGTAGTGGGTTGTGGAGGAAGGGGTACCGGTGCAGCTGCACAGGCTATTGAGGCCGACAAGAGTGTCAGAATCGTCGCCATGGCAGATGTTTTTCCTGATCAGCTGGAAAACAGCCTGAAAGGATTAAACGGAAAATACGGTTCGTCGGGACAAATGAAAGTAAACGAAAACAGCGCGTTCGTTGGTTTTGATGCCTATCAAAAAGCCATCGATATGGCCGATGTGGTCATTTTGGCTACACCGCCCGGTTTTCGTCCCCAACACTTTGAATATGCCATTCAACAAGGCAAACATGTGTTTATGGAAAAACCC
>JAOUOM010000067.1 GCA_029880385.1 Cyclobacteriaceae bacterium
AAAAACATCAGCTGGGTTTGGATTATTTTCATCTATATGAACACATGAAAACAGGGATACAAACGTTAATGCTAAAAAAGTTGACCGAAATGAAATCATCTGAATTCTTTTAATTTTTTTGGACTATAAACTGAATAGGTATAACCAATAGAAAATGAAAGCATGTCCAGTGCCACATCATCTTCTACAAAGCCCAAATCACTTGTAAACAAGGGTACACCACTCCATCGGTTTTCTTCATTTATATAATTGAACAGCCCCTTGTCATAGCGGCATTCCAATGTCAAAAAATGTGTATTTATCCTCAACTTGACACCGGCAGCCCAAAAAACAGACGCACTGTGAAAGTTAACCATCTCCGTTGATTTGAGATTATTATTACTGTTTGGCAATGTATAGGAGGTTCCTCCTCGACGTGAAGCTTCCACATATTTGGCATCCATCAGGTAGTCATACGAAAAACCACTGGTCGCATAGGGTATTACGCCAGATTCAGAAAAATAGCGGTAATTGTATCTGAGAAATAGTGGGAAACGCAGATAGAGTTGCTGGTTTGAAACAAACGAGACGAGTGTAGGTTCGTTTCCATCGCTAAGGCCGATGTAATTATCGACATCATAACGGGAATTCCTGACCTGAAAACCCGTTCCTGCTTCAACTCCCCATAGCAAATGGCGCTCACCCATCAGCTCTGCCCAGTACCCTAAACCCAAGCTACCGGCTGGATTGGCCGTACCGTACCGATCGCCTCTTCCGTTATATATTTTTTTGTATTGCAAGGTATTGGAGGGACTAAAGGTCTGAAGGACATAGGGAAATGACTTATTTGCCCCCACACGAAGTCCTAACCTGAATATGGGCTTATACCGAAATTTTTCATACAAAAAATACAGTTCTGCTGGATCCTCCAGGGGGTTGAGTTTATGCTCTTTATCCTCTTTCAAAAGCGACACCAACGACTGCTCCGACTTTAATTCATCATCGATGAAAATATACACTTTGGTAAGTAGTTTATAGGCGCGGATTCTTTCTTCATGGCTAAAGCCGCCATCCCTTGCCTTGCGGGCAAGGCCTTCCTCCAATTGTTGTGGAATATTGGTCAGTCGGCCTTCCTCATAATCCCTTTCCGCATTACTTAATTTTTGACTTTGGGTCTGCGCACTGGCGACTCCCAGCAGTCCCACCAGAAATACACTCAATAAAATCTTTTGCATATGCATTTTATTATTCATCTGATGCTTTTTCCAGGCCTGCACAGGTTTCCTCCCAGGGAATGTCATCTATTTTGGCGACAAACTGCCTCCACTCCACATCCGACATGTTACGAGTCAGGTAGCCACAAATTTGTTTTATAAAGCCCTCTGGTTTGGTCGGGTATACCCGAACAAGGCCGTCCGCACTTGCCGTTACTAACGACTGACTATTGGGGTGGAAATCCAAATCAAATACCCAGTCTTTATGGTCATCAAATACAGTGGGCAAATCATAGATATTATCAGGATCCATGTCCCACATCCGGGCAGTCCCGTCCCGACTGGAAGCTGCCACCAATGTATTGTCCTTGCTAAATTCCACATCGGTAACGGGCGAATTAAACCCCCTCAGTTCCGGTCCAAATTGCTGCTTGTTCTCCATGTCCCAGATAATCACATAACCAAACCCTGTTTCTTCATTATTGCCTCCGATGCCAAGGAATTTCCCGTCAAAACTAAAATTCAAGGCTTCAACGGGAAGTTTTTGCCAGTTTTTCCTAAAAATATCTCGCTTGGGGAAGTTGGGATTGCTCAGGTCATATAAAAATATCTCGCCACTGCGGGAACCAACGGCCAATGTACTTCCATCCGGAGATAATGCCAGCGAAGTAGCCGAAGAAGTGATTGTGGCAATTTCGGTAGATACCTTAAAGTTATTGAACAATACTTTTCTGTCATTTCCTACCGAGATAAACCCCTCATTACTAGGCAAAAAAACAAGGTCGACAATAGAGCCGGTATGTCCCCGAAGGCGGGTAGGTGCCTGGTTAGGGTTATTTAAATCAAATAAATCTATGTCGTGCTCACTGGTACCCAGCGCAAGGTACCTCTCATTGGGGCTAATGTTTACCACCCGGTTTACACGCTCACTCTTGAATATTTCTTTAAACAACCGTGTCTCAACATCCCAGGACAACAACCGGCCATCCCCACCAGCCGAATAGAGTCTTTTTCCATCACGGGAATAGACAACCGACCGTACGGCTACCTGTCGTTCAAAATTATTTGTGGGTTTATGTCCATGGTATTGATTAAGTGCGGAATCACCCAATAGCAACGCCCTATCCGATCCTACTGCATCTCGATATTTTTCGAGATAAACGCCTTCAAGAAGTCCCTGAATGCCATAATAGGCACCTGCATAAATATCTCCATTATATTCTTTTGCCGGGTCCTTAAATTCTTCATAAAAATCAAAACCCTGCTTGGCAACCAACGCCCTTAACTGATAATCGGGCACTTCACGAGCCCGAATGGCCATGGATTGGGCAACAGACTGAAAACGAAGCTGTTGGGCCCGCTTTTCATTTTCCACCGCCTTTTCTCGCTGTAAATCGGCTTCAATGGCATTATTCTTTGCGATTTCTTCCTGTTTACGTGCCTCAGTTTCATTGATTTCCGCCAGTTTACGCTGTGCATCTGCAATACCCTGTTGCTTTATGGCTTCCCGGGCACTTTCTTCGGCAAGGGCTTGCTGAACTCGTGCCTTTTCCGCGTTTTCCATAGCGTTTTTTTGCTGTTTTTTGGCTTCTTTTTCATTTGTAAGCGCCTGAAAAGCTGCCTCTTCGGCTTTTTGTTGTTGAAGCGAGGCCCGCTCAGTTTCTTCCTGGGCTTTTATGGCATTTTCGGCTGCCTCATTTGCCTTCAAGTTGGCGAAAACCACCAAAAACAAACAAACCATTGCTACGGCACCTGCCACAATGGCAAACGTCCGTACAAATTTTACTTTTCGCTTCTGAAGCAGTACTTTATTTGCCTGCTCGGTCAGGTAGGCCTTTTCGGAAGTCTCCAAAAACACCAGCGTTCGCTCATAGGCCTGATTATAACGTGACCCCCAGACCAGAGTAGGCTTATTTTCATTCCGCCAATTGAGTGCCAATTGCAGATCTGGCATTTTCCACAAACTGGCCTTTCCTTCCTGAAATTTTGTTGCCGCTTCTGATATCTTCATGTACATTTCTGCGGAACGGGATTCTTCATCCAACCAAACCTTGAGACGATCCCATATTCGCATCAAACTTTCATGCGAAATATCGATGACTGTTTCCGATTGAAGGCGTACGCCATGAGGAGGCATCAATAGTGAGCGCCCTGGTTCCCTAAAGCGATCGACCACACGCTCGACTTCTTCTTCAGAAACTCCTGCAATTGCTGCGATTGTTTTTAATTTGGTAGGTCTCCGTATACCCTGGTTTTCAGAACCCCGTTCGGTCAATGATTTGAAGAGTATCTCGCAAATTTCTTTTTCCCTCTTATTCAAGGAGTCAAAAGCTTCATTTGCATGCTGGGAAAGAGCTCCCCGTATCGTACCAATGGCATTATAATGCCGAAGGTCCATGGATTCCCTTTCTTTACGGTTTTCCACCCAGTATTGCCAGGTACGCATCAAAGAGTGCTGGAGTATAGGCAACTGATCCGGATTATCACCCAGGTCATTTAGCAATTGCTGTGTAAGTCGGGGGGCAATTTTGCCTCCACCGACAGCCACCGGCCCTTCTACGATCATTCGTTTCTGATCCCTGGTCATTTGGGGAATCAGGTAATGTGAATCATTGATCATTTGAGTCAATTCCGGGTATTTGGCACACTCCCCGATAAAGTCTGAACGCATGGTAAGTGCGACATAAATAGGCTCATCAAAAAAGTTTGCTGCTTCGATCAGTAAATTGACAAAAGCCGCTGATTCATTTTGATCTGACAGATATGACTCAAGTTTTGAAAACCGGAATAATTCCTCAAATTGGTCAACAAGAATCAGTACATTTTGTGATGTATCTGTTTTCATCTGCCGAATTACTTCGACCAACCCAAGTGAAGAACTACGCAATACAGTTCCGATAATTGTTTTTTTAATAAGTTTGTCTTCATCAGACAACCTATTATATTCCGGATTTTTCACCAGAATTGCTTCTGACAAATTATCAATGGGCCCACCTCCCGGCCTACAGGTAACCACATGCCAATTAGATCCTGTATGAGCAATAAATCCTCCATGTAGCGTAGGGACTACCCCACAATAGACAAAGGAAGATTTCCCGCTACCGGAAGCACCTAATATAGCTACAAATCGGTTTTGTGACAATTTAACCAACGCCTCGTCGCTCTGCCCCTCACGGCCGAAGAAAAGGTGACTTTCTTCAACGCCAAATGGTCGTAGGCCCGGAAACGGGTTCATCAGTTCACTGATGTCCACATTATCGTCATTCAGGCCATGTTTTAGATCAACGTTTTCTGCACTCATAATTTTTTAGTCTTTGAGTTTGGCTATGAACGGATCCAGGTGCTCGGGTACAAAATCCCCGTTGTTTCCCAGAACCAATGTCTTGTTTTTTACAAAATAGTCTATGTCTATATTTTTTTTACCGGTTAAATAAATAGCCTTTGCTTGTAGTGGTTTATATCTGCCCAACCCAGGTGCTTTCAATAAATCTGACAATTTTGTATGGATCCAGTCATTCGTTGTATTACCATAAAATATTATGGATCCATCGCAACGCTTCAAATTTTCATTATGTATGTATCTTATATCAGCCAGATCACCCTCGAACGCAGGCGAAAGCACCTTATATCCCGACTTACTTAGATAATCCTTTAATCCTTTACAATATACTTCATCCTCCTTATCGGTAATTAAATAGATTATTTTTTTGTCAATAGCCACATTTTCTTCGACATATCCTGAAATTTCCCTTTGTTTGAATGCCAACCTGCCTCCGGTAAGCAGTTCCTCCTTTATAATGGATTTAAGCTCCTGCAATTGAATTTGCAATACTTCAGCTTCCTCAAGCTTGGCAGCACCTCCTTTAATATCTTCAATAAACAATCGCTGACGTTCACTTACATTTTTCAGATCAGGTGAAAGCCATATTAAGCGACTAAAAAGCTTGGGATCGGAAGATTTCTGATTGTAGGCAACCATTGTTTCTGTATATTCCTGAGCAATACTGTTTTGAATATCGACGACCGACTTCTCTGAACCGGACAATTTATAGCCATAATCTTCCCCGATTAGGTGAATGGATAGTCGGCATTTTGTCAGATCCTCTTTTACTGAGTTGATTAAATCTTCTTCGCTCTTTGGCAGCGTATAGCTTGGCAATACATCATACCCATGCCGCCTTAATTCCCTTTTAATGATATCCCGTTGAATGAGTAAATCAATTCCAGTGCTGGCCAGATATACAGTCTTATCTCTGTTGGCAATCTTCTTTTCTGTCTTTTTATTGCTCTTGGTTGATACAGTTAATAAATGGGTGATATCATAGGCTATATCCACCATCTTCATCCAATAGCCTCGTTCGGCTTCCATACCAAAATATCGACGGAACTCCTTTGCCTCTCCCGTCTCAACATCCACATAATACATTTCATATGATATAATGTCTGCCAATTCGGGCAGATGGCCATCTGCATCAAAGGGGGTTTTTAATATTTTAAAAATTCTGGAAATTCCATCTGCTTCCAGGTTTGACGACTCCTTCAGTAATTGGGCCCATCCACCCAACATATTGGAAAACCTGATCTGATCTATTAAGGAAGGTGTGATAACAACCAGGACAGCTAAAGCATTTTCTAAATGACTGGTTGTACATTTATTTGCCTCGATCAGCTTTATTTCAGGCTCATCCTTTGTGATCTGAGAAAGCAATAAGGAGAAATACTTATAAAAGGTAGTTACCCACCCGTTAATTCCAGATTCAGTTTGTTGATCATCTCCCTTTGAATAAACTAACAGAATGTGTCGATTTTGGGTCATTTTAAGCGGTTATATATACAATCAAAAATACTTTCGATTTGAATCAATTAGTTGAATATATCAATATCAAATACTTCTTCTTTTTCCTCACTTTCGTTTTCACTATTTAATATTCTCAGAAACGTGTCCATTATTTCGATATGTTTTGACATTAAATCAAACAACTCTTCTTTTCGTAAAACCAAGAGAGAGGAAGTTTTTGTTGCAATTACCTCATATTCAAAGCACTCTGACTCCAGAATGAGTTCTTCCCCAAAAAAACCACCATCCGAAATAGTAAAAGGCTCATCGCCGTTTTTTCGTACTTCCACTTCTCCTCGTATAATAAAATAAAACGGTATTGTTCCTGCATCCCCTACATCAATCAATCTGGTTCCACTAAAAACCTTTATTTCTTCCATAACCTCTGCCATATGTGTGATTATCTCTCCCGGAATTCTGGAAAATTCTTTTTTCCTTTTAAGAAAAAGAATGCGATCAATTAGGAGGAGATTTGGAAAATACTCATCTTCTTTCTCAAGAAATACGGGAGGGAGGATCGCCCGATCCAGCTCTTTTTTAATGGAAACCTTCAGTCTTCGGGTATTGACATCGTAGGCACCTTTATCAATATTATAAATGGTATTGGCTGCTGTTTGGATCAGAACCGGATCAGGATTGAATAAATTTGCAATAAGATCAAAAGAAACGGAGAGTTCATCAAAATGTTGCAAACGATATAAGGCTAGTGCTTTTGTATACCTGGAAATGCGGTTATAATCCCTGTTAATGACTTGTTTGAGTAAATCCTCATAAGAGGTGAATTCTTCCGGAGGATAAAAGTTAAGTAATTTTTCAAGCCTGTCACTATCTTTTATATCATCCATTACAGGTATTATTTTCGGCTTGAGTTCTTCATCCAAAAATACATCCATCATTTCTACAGCAAACATGACAGAGTCTACAGTCTGAGCTTCAATGTTTTCCTTGACCAATAACACACTTTGCGGATCGTATATCATACCCATCAGCATGAAGATATTGTCATAATTAATTTTATTTTCTTCAATGAAAGCATGTCGGATAAGCTGATCCGCTTCACTTTTATTAACCGGAATATCCTGCAAAGCCTTAATGTTCCATGCGATATCACCAATCATGTCTTCAATGAAAAGCTGTATCCTTGACTTCATAAAATCACGGGCTTGAAACCCAGTGAAACTTAAAGACAATAACACTTCAGAAATGATCTTTTTGTCGGGAAAATCTATCTTTTTCCAAAGTAGTTCAGTGGATTGCTTACTTCTCAAACGCCCCAGGATTTGAACAATCCGAAACATTGTACTTTGGTATTGTCCTGTCTTGTAAAAAGAGGCATCCACCTGATAAAATGCAGACTCTCCTGTATGACAAATGGCTGATACAGCCGCATTGCTATAGCTGGCCAAATGAAGGTTTTCGACAAGCACTGGCCAAACCTCAGGTCTTTTTAATTTTCCGGCTGTCTTAATCGCCGCAATATGTACGTGAGGGTTGATGTCGCGTAATAGTTCCAGTTCGAATGCCAGGTATTTATCATCCGTCATTTTTGATAACAAACAAGCACCCAATGCCCGATCCTTTGCTTCAGTCGAACGTATTAACTCGCGAATCGACTGGTCATTTAGCTCATAGGATGCAAGATGTGTAAACATATTAACTACCTCATTTGCCAGCCGTAACGCTTCATCATCGCCTTCCGTTTTAATTTCACGTTGTACAATTTCTAAAAATTCAAATGGCTTATGTTCCAGTAATTTTGAATAGGCATATTGTCGTATCGTAGGAAATTTCACTTTCAGCATATCCAACAACACAAACTCAAATCCAAGTGGATCCAGTTTTTCATATATTCGTAATGCATGTAAAATCCGAGCCGGTTTATTTTTTGAAAATTCTGCTCTGAGAAGATTCATTACACTGTTTTCATTAAGTTTTCCTTTATTCCTCAACTCTTCCTTTTGGATCAAAAGGGTTTTCTTGAGCGTCTCTTTGTATTCTCCATATAATTTAAAGGCTAACCATATGACCATACCGGCAAGCCCTAATATGAGGTACGAATAGTGAATCAGTTTGAAGAAAACCATAAAGC
>JAOUOM010000068.1 GCA_029880385.1 Cyclobacteriaceae bacterium
ACGTTTTCCCTTCAAAGACGAAGGGTTTCTCACCGAAATCCGTTCGAAAATCGTCAATCGGGAATCCCTGAACAACCTGGCCAAAAAAATAGGCCTTGGCAACCTCATTGACTATCAACAGCATAATAAAAACCTTACGCCAAAATCAATGTTTGGCGATTCGCTGGAAGCCCTTATCGGAGCCGTATACCTCGACAAAGGCTTTGGTTTTTGCAGGAAATTCATCCTTACCAAATTGTTAAGCCCCCATTTTGATCTGGAGGACCTCATCAACACCATCACCAATCACAAAAGCCGCATCATTGAGTGGGGTCAAAAAGAAAATAAGACGATTGTCTTTGATATGGTCGAAAACGAAAACAATCAAAAGCTCCGCCAATTCGTTGCCCAGATTGTGATCGATGGCATCCCCTATGAAAAAGGCTTTGGCCCAAGTAAGAAAAAAGCGGAACAGGATGCCGCCCGGAAAACCCTGGAACACCTCGAGGTTTCAAACCAATGAATAGAAATTTGCGTATCGGTGGCGCCTGCCTCAACCAGACTCCTCTGGACTGGAAGGGTAACCTACAAAACATCGTCGGTGCGATCAATGAGGCACGCCGGCATAAGGTGGACATCCTATGCCTGCCTGAATTATGCCTGACCGGCTATGGCTGTGAAGACCTGTTCCTCAGCGACTGGCTTCCCATGCATGCCCTGGCCAGACTACGTGAACTCCTGCCCCATACACATGGAATCATCACCACCATCGGCCTGCCTGTACGACTGGGAACGCTCACCTACAATGCAACAGCTGTCATTGAAAATACAAAATTACGTGGCTTTTATGCCAAACACCACCTCGCCAATGAAGGGGTTCATTACGAACCAAGATGGTTTCAATCCTGGCCCTACCACGACGTAACAACCCTCGATTTTTTTGGCGAAACATTACCTTTTGGGGCATTGACCCTGGAGCTGAAAGGTGTAAAAACAGCCTTTGAAATCTGTGAGGATGCCTGGCACGACGACCGCCCGGCCTGTCATTACCACCAGCAGGGCGTGGAACTAATCCTCAATCCAAGTGCAAGCCACTTCGCCTTTGAAAAGGAAACCTACAGGGAAAACCTGGTCAGGGAAAGCTCCCGAAACTTCGACTGCACCTACCTGTATACCAACCTGCTGGGCAATGAAGCCGGACGGATGATATACGATGGCGACATCCTGATAGCCCATAAAGGCAAGTTGATTGGCCACAACACCCGTTTCTCCTTTCATTCCCACAACCTGCTGTTTGTAGACATGGATTTTGATACGGGGGCCCATTCCACTGAAATCCGGCCCGATAGTTCCGATCCCATGGAAGAATTTGGACTGGCAGTCCCCCTTGCCCTCTTTGATTACCTCCGGAAAAGCAGGACAAAAGGATTTGTACTTTCGCTCAGTGGTGGTGCCGATTCGGGAAGTATAGCCGTTTTGGTAGCCCGAATGGTTACACTGGGAATTGCTCAGCTGGGAATAACAGATTTTTGCCTGAAAACCGGGCATACAGGCCGTACTGAAAAGGAAATCGTCCAGGCACTTTTGACAACAGCCTATCAGGGCACCAAAAATTCGTCAAAAGAAACCCTGGATTCGGCCCGATACCTGGCCGAAACCCTCGGTGCTACCTTCTATCAATGGACGATCGATGATCAGGTGGCCCAAAACACCAAAACCATTGAAACGGCCATCGGACGCAAACTCGACTGGCAACACGACGACCTTGCCCTGCAAAATATCCAGGCCCGGAGCCGGTCACCCCTTATCTGGATGCTTGCCAACCTGCGCCATAGCCTGTTGCTCACCACCTCTAACCGAAGTGAAGGAGATGTAGGGTATGCCACGATGGATGGTGACACAAGCGGTAGCCTTGCCCCCATTGCGGCGGTAAGCAAACAATTTATTTTGGATTGGCTACGCTATGCTGAAAAAGAACTGGGCTATCACGGGCTTTCGCATGTCAATTCCCTGCAGCCAACAGCCGAGCTCCGCCCTTCGGAAATGAACCAAACCGATGAATCCGACCTGATGCCCTACCCCGTGCTGGCTGCCATCGAGCGTCTGGCCATCAGGCAGCGCAAATCACCAAAAGAAGTTTATGAGTCCCTTCAGGCTGACCATGAACCCGGTCAATTAAAGGAATGGATCAGGAAATTTTTTAGGCTTTGGGCTATCAATCAATGGAAAAGGGAGCGCATCGCACCCAGTTTTCACCTGGATGATTTCAATGTAGACCCGCGTACCTGGTGCCGTTTTCCGATCCTTTCATCCGGCTTTTCAGAAGAATTGGACGAACTTTAACGCCACCTTACAACCATTTTCAAATAGCCTTTGTCTATTCGTCGTGCTTTGTTTCTTTCCGGTATTTTCGGAAAAAAAACCTGCAATTTCTGATCAAAAGACTGACAAATTCATCACTTATGAAACGCATACACACATCTGCCCCTGTTATGGCCGTACTTGGATTCGTGATCCTATTGATAACTGGTTGCAATGATAACTGCGAAAGTTATCGATCCTACATCATGTATGAACCGGTTTATGCTACCACGCAGGAATTAAAAGACTCGGTGGAATATACCGGACCGGTCGACTTGAACCATCCGGGCAAAATCTATTTTATGCAAGGCTACATTTTTATAAATGAAGCAGGCAGGGGAATCCACGTCATTGATAATCGGGATGTGGCCCATCCCCAAAATGTGGGCTTTATAGAAATCCCCGGCAATTTTGACCTGGCTGCCCAGGGCAATTTCCTCTATGCAGACTCATACGTCGATTTGATCGTCTTCGATATTTCCGACAAGACCAATATTCATGAAATCAACCGGGTACCGGGCGTTTTCACCAATTTATACAGTTCGCTTGGCATGTACGTTGTAGGAAGCGGTGTAGTGGTAAATTACGAAGAACGCCTGATCGAAGAATCCGGAAGTGATTGTATGGGTGGGTATAGGCATAGTTGTTTCGATTGTGTCTTTTTATCTGACGTAGCAGCGTTTAATAACCAGACAGCAGGTATGATGGAATCCGTAAGTCCAACAGTAGGTAATTCTACTACAGGTATAGGCGGTTCAATGGCAAGGTTTACCATTACTGACAATCATCTCTTTACGCTCGATAACTATCAGCTCAGGTCATTTGATATCACCAACCAGACTAGCCCAGTCGAAAAAAGCGAAATCAGCGTAGGCTGGGGCATGGAGACCATTTTCCCATACAACAACCACTTGTTTCTGGGTTCACAAACCGGCATGCACATCTATTCACTTGCCAATGCAGACGCCCCCTCCTTTCTAAGCACATCCGAGCATATCCGTAGTTGTGACCCCGTTGTGGTACAAGGCGATTATGCGTATGTCACGCTCCGAAATGGCTCCAGTTGTGGCGGCTTCACCAACCAATTGGATGTAATTGACATCAGCAACCTATCCGCACCAAAACTCTTTAAAACCTTCCCGATGAGCAACCCACACGGACTGGGTATCGATGGAAACTGCCTCTTTATTTGTGAAGGAGACTTTGGCCTCAAATTCTTTGATGCCACTGATGTATCCACCATCGGAAGCAACCTGATCAAGGAATACCCGGACATCCACGCATTGGACGTGATCCCGTACAATAACGTTTTGATGATGATCGGTTCGGACGGATTTTATCAATACAATTACAATTGTACCGACGGGACAATGGATTTACTTAGTTTCATTGCCATACTTGCCCTGTGATGAAATACATGTTTTTCGGTTTGATACTGCTGTCGGGTCATCTCGTTAGCCTGGCACAGGATGCCATTAAGCTCCCGTTTGAAATCGTACATGGCACACTTGCCGAATATAAGAAGGACAAATACCTCCTTTTTGTCACGGACGAAGGCGACTCCATACGTTATTATGATCAGAAATTCAGGATCCTGGTCACCTACAAAAATGAAAAACCCCTTCAATCCAAAACAGGCAAAAGCAAACCCTTTGGCTGGATCGAGATTGGCTTTAGTGCCTCCAACCAGCTAACAAACGGCCAATACACCCTGTCCGGGGGGCCGGCCTTGCATGCTACGGCAGGCTATATATTTTCCCCCTGGTTTGCCATGGGGCTATCGACAGGATACGAAACCTTCAATGAACTGCGTATCATTCCTTTTGAAGCAAGTATATCGGGCAATCTGAGCCGACAGTCCATTACCCCGTTTTACACGCTACATATCGGACATGGCTATGGAAAAAACCTGACCGACCCCAATGAAGCGACATGGAATTCCTTCAACACCATTGAAGGGGGGTTTCGGTTAAGTCCTTCACTCGGCATTAAATTTTCACAGATGGGTTCGGCCACATTTTGCATCGGCATGGTTTCACAGCATGCCACCTACGAACGAGCCTCCACCGACTGGCGTGGCAATCCGTTCATCTATGGTGAAACCCGGACGATCAGGCAGATGCAGGTAAAGATGGGTTTTATGTTTTAAGGTACCGGGTCATAGCCACTCCCTCCCCACGGGTGACACTTCGACAATCGACGGATCCCCAGCCAAAAACCCTTAAACGGACCATGTTTGAGAATGGCCTGCCTGGCATATTCCGAACATGTAGGCGTATACCGGCAACTATTGGGCAAATAGGGCGAGATCGTGTACTGGTATAAAAGCACCGGAAGCGTAAATATTTTTCGGATGAGCTGTTTCACAAGACAAAACTAGGAACCATCTTTGGGGCTACCAATAAAATTCGTTCTGTTTGCGTTTATTTTTCATGTCACCAGCCCATCAACTCGTCAAAACAGAAGACCTGAAAATCAATCGTGAAATATAAAATAGTCGTTTTTTTCGTGGCCTTGTCCTGCCTGCTTCCCCGTGGAGAAGCCGCCCTGCCGGATTCTGCCAAATCACCGGTCGTGAAAGTCAGCCAGATATTTATCATCGGCAACAAAAAAACCCAGCCTGACATTATCCTCCGCGAAGTAAACATCGAAAAAGATGCCTACTATGGACTGGACGAACTCCGTGACCTTGCCGAAAAAGGCCGCATGCGGATTTACAATACCAACCTGTTCAATGAGGTCTCTATCCAGGTTCTGGAAACCATGGAGACAGAAGTCGATATACTCATTCGGGTAGAGGAACGCTGGTATTTTTATCCAAGTCCCCTGTTTCGGATTGCCGACCGCAACCTGATGGACTGGCTGATCAACCGCGACGGCCAGCTCAACCGCTTTAATTACGGGCTCAAACTCGACCAATATAACCTGCGCGGACGCAATGAACGCCTTCGCTTTATTGGACAGCTGGGCTTTGAACGTCGGTTTCTTCTTTCCTATTCCATTCCCTACATCGAATCGAGCCAGCGGCACGGGCTTAGCATGGACCTGGTATACAACGAACGAGAAAACATGCCCTATATCACCCGGGATCATGTGCCCGTCTTTTTGGATGTGGATCAAATCAACCGCACCTCTTTTCAGACGGCTGTTACCTATTCCTACCGCCCCTCCTATTACTCCTTCCACTATTTTACCACGGGCTTTCAAAAAGGCCATGTGTCGGATACCATTGCCCTGCTCAACCCGAATTATTACGGCAACGGCCGCACCGACCAGCAATTTTTCCGCCTACGCTATTCCTTTGTCAATGACCAGCGCAACAACCGCAACTTTCCTACCGAAGGACATTATGCCAAAATGACCCTAGAACAATTTGGCCTGGGTGCATTTGATGATGTCGGTATCTTTACCGCCGAGCTTACCCTCGACAAATACAATCAACTGGGACATGGATTTTACCTGGCCAACAGCCTGTTTGGACACTTTTCCACACCCGCCCAACAACCCTACTACAATTACACGGCCCTGGGCTACAACGACATCTTTGCCCGTGGATTTGAGCTCGACGTGATCGAAGGTCCACACTATTTCCTGTCAAAAAATTCCCTGCGTTTTCAATTGCTGGACACCAAAAAGGATATGGCCCACAAAATGAAAATCGACCAGTTCAATGACTTCAAACTCGCCATGTACCTCAAACTATTTTGCGACATGGGTTGGGTCACCAACTACCCCAACTATGAAGTCAATAACCGACTCACCGATACCTACCTCTACAGTATTGGCACCGGTCTCGATTTCAAAACCATGTACGACCTCATCTTCCGGCTGGAATACTCCTACAACTCTGAGCGTGAATTTAATTTCGCCATCAACCTGAGGGCCGATATCTAGGTAATCCCGGATCGGATCAGCCCATTCCCTGCTCCATACATTGCCGGACAAAAGCTATCACCGGCCCCGGTAAAGGCGACCCAAACCACCGTATGTCCGTGTCCCGGTGAAACCACGTCAGCTGCCGCTTGGCGTAACGACGGCTGTTGCGTTTTAGCAAACGAATCGTCTCCTCCCGGTCGTACCTGCCCTCCAGGTAGCCAAACACCTCCTGATAACCCACCGTCTGCAGGGCCTGGTGCTGCCGAAACGGGTACAATGCCTCAGCTTCTTCAAATAATCCGGCTGCAATCATCCGATCCATACGCCCGTTGATGCGGTCATACAGCACGTCACGAGGGGGCTCCAGTCCGATTTTTATCGTCCGAAATGGCCGGGCTACCGCTTCTTTTGCCTGTCTGAAAGCAGAATACGGCCTGCCCGACGAACGAACCACTTCCAGCGCACGGACGACCCGCTGCACATTATTTCGGTCTACGATGGCAAAATAGTCCGGGTCTTTGGCTGCTAGTTCATCCAACAGCCCCGCCATTCCCCCGCTACGAGCCTCTTCGTTGAGCTGGTCACGTACACCCTCTGCCACCACAGGCATCTCATCAAACCCCTCCCACACAGCCTTGCAATACAATCCCGATCCACCCGCCATCACAACGGCCGTATGTGACAGGTGCAGCCGCTCAATCACCGACAAAGCATCGGTCGCAAACTCCCCGGCATTATAGGTTTGGGCAATGGAATGGCTGTTGATAAAATGGTGTGGCACCCGTGCCAGCTCACTGGCCGTCGGCTTGGCAGTACCGGCCGTCATCTCCCTGAAAAACTGCCGGGAATCGGCCGACACCACCTCCGTCCCAAAGTATTCGGCCAGTCCGATCGCCAGCTCCGTCTTGCCGGAAGCCGTCGGGCCTACAACCGAAATCAGGTAGTGCGGGTTCGTCTCGTTCACAGTCATCCGGCAAAGGTTTGTTAATTCTGGCCTATAATCCAACACCCGATGCGCACAAGTGCCCCAAAACGGCCTGCATGGACCCGATGGATGCCATGGGAGCGGTAGCGGCTGGCCCCCGGGCACCTGCACGCCCGCTCTCCCCGCAGGCCTGCGTGCTGCCCACGATCGGGGCTAGGTAGCAGGCTTTTGCGCCCTTTACAGGGCGACCGGTCGGGAGGTTGGTACGCTTTGTATGGTTGTTTTTTTATGGCCTCGAACGCAATGATTATAAAAAAGGCGCGAACGGCTAAGCGCCCCCGGCTAGGCGCCCCCGGCTAGGCGCCCCCGGCTGGGCGCCCCCGGCTGGGCGCCCCCGGCTGGGCATCGCGAATGCCAGGCCTGGTGCTTTCTTTTAAACTACGCTGAGTGTCTTATTTGCACAGCACGGAAGTAACATCCGCGCTAGAGGGGCCATGTCCAGTGCATCGGGTGAAGGTGGGGCAATGGTCTGTGCCTGCAGGCTGGCCAGAACCAGGCTAGCAGCGAACGTAAGTAACAATCTGGTTTTCATATCGGTCTGGTTTTTTTTGTATGTTGTTTTCGTTTCTTAATTCTATTTCTATTTTCTTTCCCTCAGTGTCTCTCGCAGAGGACGTTGAAGTATTTTCTTCCTTCTCTTTTCCTCAGTGTCCTGCCCTACCCACTTGCCTATCCCAATCAGTGACTCTGAGGGAGGATAGGATAGGGAGGATGTATCAATCCAAACCTATTTTTACTTTGTTTGTTAGAATTTTTCCTTTATACAATTTATACCCATTAACGACTTCCGGTAATTCAATTTTTTGATTGTACATTCCTCTTGCATCACCTGCCAAATAAGGTTGTGAAACCTTAAATTCATATTCCCCTTTTATTATAT
>JAOUOM010000069.1 GCA_029880385.1 Cyclobacteriaceae bacterium
GGTGGCACTTTTCAATATCCTTCAGGAGGGCGACATTCAGATACGGGGGTTTAAGCTACGGCTACCCCTCGATATCCAGTTTGTATTTACGGCCAATCCCGAAGATTATACCAACAGGGGCAGTATCATCACACCCCTCAAGGATCGTATCGACAGCCAGATTATCACCCATTACCCGAAATCAATTGAAATCGGCAAGAAAATTACCCGGCAGGAGGCACGGATTACCCAGACGCAGACCCAATCCATCCGGGTGTTTGAGATTGCCAAGGACCTGATCGAACAAATTGCCATTGAAGCCCGCGAAAGCGAATATGTCGATGCCAAAAGCGGGGTGAGTGCCCGGCTCACCATTTCGGCATATGAAAGCCTGGTCAGTGCGGCTGAACGAAGGAAATTGCGACTAAATGATCCATCTGCCTCCTTGCGGGTTTCCGACTTTATTGGTGTGGTGCCTGCCATTACGGGAAAAGTAGAGCTGGTGTACGAAGGAGAGCAGGAAGGCCCCGGCCTTGTAGCCCATAACCTGATCGGTAAGGCCATTCGTAAGCAGTTTGTCAATTATTTTCCTGATCCGGATGTATTGCGCAAACGAAAAGACTTTACAAACCCATATAAGAAAATTACCGATTGGTTTGGCGATGGTAACATGATCGACCTGCTCCATGACGACCGGGAAAATGACTACCAAAAGGAGCTTTTGTCTGTGCCCGGACTACAGGAACTGGTCAAGGAAAAATACGCGAATGAGGAAAAGGAATACCAGTTTTTCCTCATGGAACTTGCCCTGCATGGCCTGGCCGAATATAGCCTGCTGAGCAAACATGCACTGGAAAAAGGAATGCAGTTCAAAGACCTCATCAGTAGCATGTTTAACATGCCAACTGACGAAGCGGATGGTATGATCTAACCCTTTTTGCATGAATTTTCAGGAAGCAAAAAAGCTCATTTCAACGGGTGAAAATGAGTATGTGGAATTCAAGCGAAAAGTCCGCCACCCTGAGAAAATCGTTCGGGAAATTGTGGCCTTTGCCAATACCAGAGGCGGGCATTTGTTTGTTGGCGTCAATGATGACGGTACGTGTCCGGGGATCAAACATGCGGAAGACGAGGACTATATTTTACGTAAATCCGTCAGGGAATTGTGCCGTCCGGCTCTCGGCATTACGCCGGATTTTATCCGCCTTAGTGATTCGCGGCATATCCTCCACTATGCCATAGCCGAGAGTAATAAAAAACCCCACTACGCTTTGGACGAAAAAAACCAGCGTTATGGCAAGGCCTACATCCGTGTCAAGGATCAGTCATTGCAGGCAAGCAGGGAAATGCAGCGCATCCTGAAATTGGAGCGTAGCCAGAAGGAAGCCGGGTTTACCTACGGTGACCATGAAAAAATCCTGCTTCACTACCTGGGGACACACGGGCATATTACCCTGCGGGTTTTTAAGGAAATAAGCCAACTTTCATACCGTTCGGCTTCTGATATCATAGTCAGTCTGGCTTCCAATCATGTCATACGGGTGGTCCCGCGCGAAAAAGAAGATTGGTTTGTGTTTGCCGAATAAAATCAATTGTCATTCAAGGAATTGACCAAATAATACGTAATATTTACATAGATAGCCTTTGTTTTTATTTACCGTATTGTATGCCACGAATCGCGAAATCAAAAAAAATATTTGTACTGGATACCTCCGTCATCATTTATTCCCATGATTCCATCCTCCATTTCGATGAGCATGATGTAGGCATCCCAATTACTGTCCTGGAAGAATTGGATACATTCAAAAAAGGAAATGACTCCAAAAATTTTGAGGCACGTGAATTTACCCGGCTGATTGACAAACTTGCTGAAGGGCATATGCTCAAAGACTGGATCCCCCTGAATGGAAAATCGAAGGGAAAGTTTAAAGTTTTGATGGAAAGTGACAGCCCGGTAGATGCCAGAAAGATATTTAACGATGCCAAAAACGACCACCGTATCCTAAATGCCGCACTGGCCCTGCAAGCAACGGAAAAAAATAAAAGCGTTATACTGGTTTCAAAGGACATTAACCTCCGCCTTAAAGCCAAATCACTTAACCTCCAGGCCGAGGATTATGAAACCGGAAAAATCAAAAATGTCAATTCACTGCATACGGGCAAAAAGGAAATTGACAATGTCCCTTCCGACGAAATAGACAAATTATTCAAAACCGGTGAAGCAGACCGAAAGCTGATACTGGGCAAAGTAAAGCCCTTGTCCAATGAGTTTTTTATCCTCAAAAGCGACAAAAATTCCGTACTCGCCCGCTACCGACCCCAGGATAAAAAAATTGAAAAGGTAGATAAGACCAGCGTATATGGTATAAAACCGCGAAATGCAGAGCAAACCTTTGCCATACAGGCAATGCTTGATCCGGAAATCAAATTAGTGAGTATCAATGGCGTGGCAGGGACGGGAAAAACACTTCTGGCACTGGCCTCGGCACTTGAGCAAAAGCGTAATTACAAACAAATCTACCTGGCCCGGCCCATTGTACCGCTGAGCAACAAAGACATTGGTTACCTGCCCGGTGATATAAAGTCCAAACTCAATCCGTACATGGAACCGCTTTGGGACAACCTGAAATTTATCCAAAACCAGTTCAAGGAATCCGACAAAGAGCACAAACGGATCACGGAAATGGTCAATCAGGAAAAACTCCTCATTACGCCCCTGGCATATATTCGGGGCAGGAGCCTTTCCAACATCTTTTTTATTGTGGATGAAGCACAAAACCTGACTCCCCATGAAGTGAAAACCATCATCACAAGGGCGGGGGAAGGCACCAAATTTGTATTTACAGGCGATATCTATCAGATCGACACGCCCTATCTCGACAGCCAGAGCAATGGACTCTCTTACATGATTGACCGGCTTCAGGACAACCCGCTATATGCGCATGTAACGTTGGAAAAGGGAGAACGGTCAGAACTTGCGAACCTGGCAAATGAACTTTTGTAACCATTTGGAAAATCTGTTTGAGGACCAAAAACTGATTACGTGGTGAATTCAGAAGTTGTTTATGACCTGAATATGTTCACCACTTATTGGCCCGTGAAAATCGGTTTCCTACATTAAGCCCACGATTTTCCCGTTCAAAAACCGGCTGTGTGCCTATGCCGAATTCTTGCCGCCCGGTACCGGATAAACCAGAAAGGTCAAATATTTGGTCGCACAAAAGGGACACTTGGCCTATTCGTCCTACCAGGGAACAGGGTCAGAGTACCTCGGCCCTCCGAAAATAATTATAGGCATAACTAAGCCCGAGTACAAATAACCCGGCAATGAGGCCTATGACGACATTGATCAACGGCCCTGCCGACAATGCCAGGCGGATCAGTACCGTAGCAAAGGCAAAAGACGAATACCGGAAAATATTCAGGTAGCGCGTCGTGTACCGTAGTGAATACAGCAGGATCAGGATGTCGGTAAATATCAGAAAGAGGTAAAACGAATTGATGGAGGAATAGTAGGTTTTGTTCAGGTAAAGTTGGTACAGGTCATAAATGCCAAAGGCAAAAAACAGGATGAGGATCATCATGGCTAGCAATTGCTTGAAGCGGATGAACTGATGTCTTTCTTCATCATTATCGGTAATGGGCGTGTGCTTTTGGGCCCGGTAATAAAACCCAATGACCAAAAAAATAAGCAATGCGCCAAAGGCATCATAAAACATGTAATAAAAGCCGGGGGATGACAAGTGATCCCACAAAATCATACCTTCCTGCTTGCCGAATTCCTTGAAAGCCGACCGCAAAAAAATGATGGATAGTATTTCAAATTGTTTACCAACCGAATCTGCGACCGATTTGGGAAGTAAAAAAACCAGCCCCAGCACTTCAAATATCAACAAGACGGTAAAGGCTACATCAATGGACAGGAAAAAACTTGACCGGGGAAGGTCAAATAGTTGAAAATAGGAAAGAAAGGAAACAAGCAAGCCAGCCAAAAAACTCAAAATAAGCAAGTTGCTTATGATCCGGGCAGCCATTCGGTTGCTCCAGGCCAGTTCGGCTTTTTCAAACAATGCAGACAGTTTTTCGATCATAGGTGCAGATGGTTGGTTCAATGCTAAAAATTTGTGTACAGGAAACCAAAAAAAACAGGCATAAACTGACGATTTCCGTTACTTGCCTTTTCCACCAAACAGGTTTATCAATTGTAGTACCAATGGCACTCCGCCCAAAATGGATGTCAACGTTGCCAGGATCAGATGATAGGTTTCCTTTTCGGATATAAATAAAAAGGCTGCCAGCGCAAGTATGATGATGAGCAGGGCACTTTTATAGGCCTGCCAGGATTTGGTGGTTTTTGATCCTAACTGAAGGAGTATCTCTTCTTGGGAAGAAATGGAGAGCACGAAATTCCGAAAACTCATGTTCATGAGAACCAGCCGGCCTGTTGCTTCCTTTTGCACAAACATTCCTTTGGCAAGCAGGGCATTGATCACTTCGATGTTTTTATGGTTGACGCAAAGGTTTTTGGCCAGGTCGTATACAACGAAGCGTTCTTCGGGGGTACAACATTTCCATAATGCCTGGTAATAGCCTTTGGCAACGGCCTGAATGTGCAGGATCAGGGAGTCATGAAACATCACCGGGTCATCTTTCCACGATTCTTCATTTTCTTTTAGCCAGTGACTGATTCTTTCTTTTAGTTTGGAGAGAAAATGGCTCGCATCCAGTTCGTTGCGTATCATCGGGTCAAAACAATCGTTCTTCTGGCTTTCCGTTTCCTCCCGAGGCTTTGGTGTTGTCGTCCAAATGGATTTTAGGCCATTGAGTAGGTCATCAAAGAAATACTTTTTTTCAACAACGGCTTCATGTTCGGTGATGGCTTTGTTTTTTCTGTTTGAAAGTCGGATAATGAGCGTATAAAACGAGCTGAATAACTGGTGGCCGGAGGTACTGGCTGTTATAATCCGGTCCAGATCGACCGCACTGGTTAGGATGATCTGTAATCCCTCAATGGCCAGGGCCTTTTCAAAAAATTCCATCATGATATCGGTCTGACCGGGCGTATGGAAAAAATAGTCCAGGCCGAAAACCACTAAAAATTCCTTTTTTCTAATACTTACCCTGTTTGCCTCAAAATACCCTTCGGTCGTAATCTCTCTCGCCTCCACGTAATGTACATTTTGCTTTTTTAGGACCTGTTTGATGATGGTCCTTTTTTTGGAACCGGGAAAACCAATCAGTAACAATCGCTTCTTGTCAGGGTCAAGCAGCATTTTTGCTACATATTCTTCACTAAAAAAGTTTTCCTTCATTTGGGGCAAGACAAACAACCGGTTGACGATGGCATTTAGCAAGGCATAAAAACCAATCAGGAGCACTCCCAGCAACAGGCTGAAAACCAATTGTGAGCCGTCGAGCGAAAACAGGTTTGGGAATGAGTAATGGGAAACGCGGGCCGTCAACAATTTTGGTGAGAAATAGCTCCCTACTTTCATTTGTATTTTATTGTCGGATAACTGCCATCTGGTTGTGTCATTGGCTTCGAACAATTGCCCCGTTTTTATCATCAGCTCATTGTAGGCAGGCCTTATCTGTTGAAAAAGCCGTTCAAGTTTCCAGGCTTGCATTTCCGGATGTCTTGTCCACTCTCCCGGCTGTATTTCCTCAAACCAGCTATTGCGCATCAAAATATCATAAGCCACTTGGTTCGCTGTATCCCGGCCGGTGGTGCGCATAACTTCTGACAGTTTGTATTTGACCAGCAGGTCATGTTCATGATTGTAAAGGGTGCGGTAGGTCACAATGGCCGGCATAATGCCCGTATTGAGCAGCCAGAGAAACAACATCGTATTATATACCGACCGGTAATTGATTTCGAAAAATTTGTTCAGCCTTTCAGGAAAGGACGCGTACACGTCTACTTCATAAAAAACACTCGCAGTTGCCAGCCAAAGCAATAGCGAAATGACCACAAGCCAGCTGCCGGACAAGAAGGTTATGAGCAGGAGGAGGATAAAAATGAAGGAAAACGTGAGCAGGAATTTTGTCGTATTTACCCATTCTGTTTTTTCATCCCGGTTTTTCTGGCTCTTGAAAATCACAAAATAGATGAAGGTAAACGTGAGAATACTCAGCAACAGATAACATAAGATATTGGAGAGGGTATCCGGCTCAATCCAGTAAAGGATAATCAAAAACAGGAACGTCACGGCCAAATACAAGGTAATCAGCATATAGCTGTCGGCATTCAGGGGGTTGGGCCTGAGCCAGTGAAATGGGAATTGACGGATCAAGAGCTTCGTATTTTTCCAAAGCATCAGGCGAAACAAAAACAACAGGCCAAGACCAAATGATCCGTAGACAATAAATACGACAAGTGACATCCCAAAAATCTGAGTATTAACGGATCGTGAGGCCTCGTCGGATTCGATGACGACCAGCGTAAACGGGGTACCTGGCTGCGGCAATACATACGCATGGCTTTGCTGACCATTATAGTTCAGGCCACTTATGGAAGAGGAGATTTCCATCTCGATCGATGCCGTGAGCCGCTGGTCCTGATTGGTTTCATCCAAAAGGTTTTCATGAAGGTTGAGCGCAGTATTGGAATGAAAATGAACCAACCCCTGTCGATCCACCAGCATAAACTGGCACCCATAGGGGAGCCTCGCATTCATGATGGAAGGCATATGGAAGGCAACCGCCACAGCGGGGTATTTTGGGTGGTTGCTTTTTTTGGAGAGTACGGCTTCTACTTCCCCTGTATTCCATGAAAAGATGGATTCAATATTGGCCGTGTCCCCGAGATTTCCCCGCCCATCAAGGATGTTTGTAAAATACGTTCGTGTCCCAACGTTGATTTTGGCAGTTTCATGGCCGGTGTCGCACCATTTATTCTGCTGGTGACCGGACGAGTCTATCCAATAAATTTGCTTATAGTCAAGGGAAGGCCAGTTATCGGGTTGGTCTCTATCCGGATTAGTTTGTAGCATGATATCCGCGCTATCCAGCACGGCTGTCATTTGATTCATTTCTTCAGAAAACAGCCCGGAAATGGTTTCGGCAAGCCGTCGGATAGCCTCTTTTTTTTGTGTCTGCTACGGGCCAAAATACGTGTACAGGTTTATCAGGAAAAGCACGAGAAATGCCGCACTGAATACGTATGAAACGCCCATCCATAAAATATCAACGGTATTGTTGGTCTCAATTTTGGAAAGGCTAAATACTTTGATGAAAGGAATGGAAAGGAAAAATATGACAAGGGCAAACAGCATCACCAGAACGGTCATACCCGATACTCTGCCCGTCATTTTATAGAAGGCGGACGACTCCACCAGCCCCATTACGATGAGGGGTTCATTGAACAGGCCGTTTTTGATTTCCGTGGAAAATACGCGGAAATCCCTGCCCGACAAATTGGTCTCAAAGATGTCTACGTTACTGATGGGATTGGACGTGAACTTTATCGAGTCCGCGTTGCTGATCCATACAGGCAAATCAAGGGTTTGGTACACGACCGTGTTGTCGCTTCGTAAAATGATCAGTTCATCAAAGGAGATATTGTTCGGGACAGCTGATAGTACGTCGTTTAATGATGTCCTGCCGGACAGGGTATTTGGGGAAATCGAAAATGCCAACTGGCTGGATGGGTACTGCCCCGTTATCCGGCCGCCGGAATTCGTAGCAGAATCTTCCCGGAAGGTTACGTTGTACCTGCCGATCAAAACGGGGCCGTGCTCTTCGCCGGTGCCAAGGTTACGCATGGCATCATGGTTAGTGGCATAATTGATCCATGATTTTTTAATGGTTTCCGCGCTGCCTATAAACTGGTCATTTATTTTGGTCAGTTCACGGATGTAGCGGGCCGTGAAAAGTTGTGATTGCCTGGGGACATACATCAAAAAATACGCAGAAAAAAGGCTGACCAGGATAAGTAGAAGTACGACGATTATGTAATTGATCTTAAACCGAAAAGGCATCCATCCTTTTTTAGATCGATTTGGTTCCGTGTCATTCATTTTAACAGCAGATATTACATTCAAAGAGATTGAAACCTATTGTTTTGCCCACCAACAAGCGGGTTGTGCG